>JAGCZK010000049.1 GCA_017960065.1 Paludibacteraceae bacterium | reverse complement strand
CTCCCGTGGCGAACTGTACCTGCAAAAGCGCTCGATGTCCAAAGACATCCAGCCGGGCAAGTGGGACACTTCGGTGGGCGGTCATGTGGATTATGGCGAAACCGTACTCGAGGGCCTGCAGCGCGAAGTGCGCGAGGAACTGGGCATCGTTGGCGCCGACATGCGCCCCGCATTTGCCTATCCGTTCCGCTCCAAGGTCGAATACGAACTGGTGAACACCTATTACTGCATCTACGACGGACCCGTCCATCCCGACCCTGTCGAAATCGACGATGGCCGCTTTTGGCCGGTCAGCGACATCTGTGCACATTTGGGCTATGGCGTGTTTACCCCCAATTTCGAGCAGGAATTCAAGCGCCTGATGACGTTTGTGGCCGATCAAAAGGTGTTGTTCCCCTTGCCGGAAAATCCGGTCAGGAACATCATTTTTGATTTCGGTGCCGTGCTGGTTGATTGGAACCCGCATTATGTCTATGATTCCTATTTCGGCGATGCCGGCAAAGCCACCCGTTTTCTGAACGAAGTCTGCACCATTGTCTGGAACGGTGAGGTGGACCGGGGCAAGCTGATTCAAATCGCCACCGAGGAGCGGGTGGCGCTCTTCCCGCAGTGGGAAAAAGAAATCCGGATGTATTTCGACCGTTGGATCGACATGATCGGCGAGGCCATCCCCGGTATGGTGGAAATCATCCGTGAGTTGAAGTCCAAGGGCTACGGGGTATATGGCCTCAGCAATTGGGCGCGCGAGACCTTCCGATTGGTCGAAGACCGCTTTGAGGCCTTTCGTTTGCTCGACGGGTACATCATCTCGGGCGACGCCAAGCTGCTCAAGCCCGAAACCGCGATCTACCGCCGTTTGCTCGACCAATACGGGTTGAGGGCCGAAGAATGCCTTTTTGTCGATGACAATGCCGCCAACATTGTTACAGGCGAAAGTTTGGGCATCCGTGGCATCCGTTTTACCAGCCCGGAGGCCCTGCGCGAGGAATTACGTCAACGCCGAATCCTGTGATATGAAACGCCTCATTGCAATTTTCGCCGTTTTGTCGATGACCCTTGCCGCCGTGGCCCGGGAGTTGCCCCGTGCTCTTCCCGACGGCCCGCTCAGCCAGTCATCGATACTTGCGTTTTACGATTCGCTCATGACGGCACCGGGTACGCAGTTGCACGGCGTGATGATTCTCCAACACGGCCGGGTGGTGGGGGAGATGTACCCTGAACCCTTTGGCCCTGCATACCGTCATACGATGTATTCCTGCTCCAAAACCCTGGTGGGCATTGGGGTGATGCTGGCACACGAAGAGGGGCTGTTGGCACTGGATGCGCCCATTCTGCCGGTTCTGCGCTCGGCGCTGGATTCCATCCTGCCGCCTGAAGTGCCCGAAGGGGTGGAGTGCGTGCATGTCTGCGACCTGCTCGAAATGAGCTCGGGCTGGACGGCCGACTGGGGGCTGCGCAGCCGTTCGCTGCATTGGCTTTCGGACTATCTGTCGCGTCCGCTCGATTTTGAACCGGGATCGCGTTTTGAATACGATTCCATGGTCAGCTACCTGCTGTCGGCGGTGGTGCAAGCCGCTGTCGGGCGTCCGCTTTTGGACTATCTGAACGAAAAACTCTTTGTTCCGCTCGGCATTGAAGCTGCCTGGGAACAAAGTCCCGAAGGCGTCAGCTGTGGCGGGTGGGGCTTGTACCTGCATCTGGAGTCCATGGCCAAAATCGGACAATTGTTGTTGCAGAAAGGCAGTTACGGCGGCCGCCGCATTTTGTCCGCACAATCGGTCGATGCCTTGTCGGCCTGCCGCCGAACCGACACCTGGGGTGATTGTTACGGCGGCCAGGTGTGGGGTTTCAAATTGCATCCAGGCGCTTACCGGGCCGATGGCGCCTACGGACAGTTTATCATCGTCGTACCCGAATACGACCTGGTGGTGGCCCTTACCCAATGCACAACGGGCGATTTGGCACGCCAATTGGAATCGATTTGGCAGGTCCTGCTGCATCCCGGTAAGGATGACAAGCCGCTTTCGGCCAAGGCATGG
>JAGCZK010000048.1 GCA_017960065.1 Paludibacteraceae bacterium | reverse complement strand
CTGCCGGCAGTGCCCGACCGGGATGGGCCAGGTGTCGAAAAAGGCCCGCCTGCTCGAGTTGGACAGCTTCCGGCAGTTTATCGACGCCCTGTGCCCCGAACTGATGTGGCTCAACCTGTATTTTCAGGGCGAACCGCTCCTGAACCCCGCACTGCCCGAAATGGTGGCCTACGCCACGCACAAAGGGGTGCGCACCTCGCTTTCGACCAACGGCATGCTGCTTAGCGACGAACTCTGCCGGCAGCTGAAGGCGGCGGGGCTGCACCGGCTCATCGTCGGCATCGACGGCGCCGACGCCCAAACCTACAGCCAATACCGCGCCGGAGGCGACTTCGACCGCGTGGTCTCCGGTACACAGGCCGCCGTCCGGGCCGGGCTGAAGGTGACCGTCCAAGGCCTGCTGCTGAGCAACACCGTGGGCCAGAAGGCCGCCATGCGCCGCCTGTGCCGCAAGTTCCGGCTCGGACGGCTGGTCTTCAAACGCGCCCAGTTTTACAACGAAGAGCTGATGCCCCCCGACGGCCCCGACTCGCGCTACCGCCACACGGCCGACGGGCGCTATGCGCCGAAAAAGCCTCTGCGGCAGCGCTGCTGGCGGCTCTTCTCCACCACCGTCATCAACACCGAAGGCGACGTGCTGGCCTGCTGCTTCGACAAATGGCACCGCCACCGCTTCGGCAACCTGCTCAAGCAGGATTTCGACGCTATTTGGCAGGGCCAGGTGCGCCGGGAGTTTGGGCAAACCGTTTTCGGCCGGCGGCAGGACATCGGCATCTGCACCAATTGCACCGAATAAAAAAAACGACTTGCACGAAATAAAAAAACGACGCGGACAATCGTCTGCGCCGTTTTTTTATCGGTAGGGGCAACTGGTTATTTGCCCTTGGCAATCTGTTTGTTGCGGATCTCGTATGCGATAGGCACGGCCACGAACAAGGTCGAATAGGTGCCGACCACCACGCCGACCGTCAGGGCGAACACGAAGCCGCGGATGGTTTCACCGCCCAAGATCAGGATGGACAGCAACACCAGCAAGGTCGAAACCGAAGTGCTCAAGGTACGCACCAAGGTGGCGTTGAGCGCCTCGTTCACCGTTTCGGACAACGGACGTTTGGCGTACAGACCTGAGATTTCGCGCACACGGTCGAATACGACCACGGTGTCGTTGACCGAGTAACCCACAATCGTCAGGATGGCGGCGATGAAGGCCTGGTCAATCTCCATGGAGAACGGCATGATCGAATAGAACAGCGAATAAAGGCCGAGGATGAAGAGCACGTCGTGTACGAGTGCCACCAGCGAACCCACGCTGTAGCCGAGGTTGCGGAAACGGATAAAGATGTACAGGAAGATGACCACCATGGCCAGCAATACCGACCACATGGCGCTGGTCAGAATGTCGTTGGCAATGGCCGGGCCCACTTTCTGCGAGCTTTGCACACCGAGGGTCTCCGATTCGCCACCGACAATCATTTCGGGAGCTCCGCCGTTGATGACGTAACCGCGGACAAACATCTCTTGGGTCGTGCCTTCGGGCAGGTAGTCCTTCAGCGATTCGAAGATGATGGTTTCCACTTCGCCGTCAACACTTTGGCTGCGGTCTTGCACCTTGTAGTTGGTGGTGATACGCACTTGGTTTTCGCTACCGATGGTGATAACCGATACGGAGGCGTCGCCAAAGCCGTTCTGGAGTCTGTTGAGCACGTCTTCGGTGCTGACATTATCGGCAAAACGAACCACATAGTTGCGGCCGCCGGAGAAGTCGATACCGAGGTTGAGGTGACGGGTGGCCAGCGAGCCGATGGCAACGAGCATAAACACGCTCGAAATCACATAACCGGCCTTGCGGATTTTCACCCAGTTGATGTTCACATTCTTGAGCAGGTTCTTCGACAAGGGGGTCGAGAAGGCCAAGGTGTCGATGACTTTGCCTTTTTCCATCCAGGCATAGACCAGACGGGTCAGCACGAGGGCCGAGAAGAGCGAGGTCATGATACCGATGATCAGGGTCGTGGCAAAGCCGCGGATCGGGCCTGTACCGAAGGCGAACAGGATGATACCGGTCAGCAAGGTGGTCAGGTTACCGTCGATAATGGCCGAAAGGGCGTTTTTGTAACCAGCGGTAACGGCAGCCTTATGCGATTTGCCTCCCAGCAATTCTTCTTTCACACGTTCGTAAACCAACACGTTGGCGTCAACGGCCATACCGAGGGTCAGCACGATACCGGCGATGCCCGGCAAGGTCAGCACCGACTTGAACGACGCCAGGATACCCACCAGGAAGAAGACGTTGAACAAGAGCGAAGCATCGACAATCAGACCCGGAACAACGCCGTACATGAAGATCATGTAGCACATCAGCAGGATGAAGGCCACGATGAAGGAAATCATACCTTTTTCGACGGCTTCCTGGCCCAGCGAAGGACCTACGACGTCTTCTTGCACGATACGCGAGGGAGCCGGCATTTTGCCCGACTTGAGCACATTGGCCAAGTCTTTGGCTTCCTGGGGGGTGAAGTTGCCGGTGATTTCGCTGCGGCCGCCGGTGATTTCGCCGTTAACTTTGGGGCACGAATATACCATGTCGTCCATCACCACAGCGATGAAACGGCCGACGTTTTCTTTGGTGAGGCGGGCCCATACTTTG
>JAGCZK010000047.1 GCA_017960065.1 Paludibacteraceae bacterium | reverse complement strand
CTTGCTTGCTTTCTTCCTCCTGCTGCAAAAGATCACGCATTTCCAACTGCAACTGCTTCATTTTGGAGTCGAAGTCAATCTGCTCATCACGGTTGCGGAACTCGATGTATTTGCTCGGAACCAGACTCCAGCCTTTTTGCTCAATCTCGGCGATGTCGGCGCTGTAACAATACTCGGCGACATCGGAGTATGCCCCTCCGGCACGTTGCCATGCATGATAGGTGCCGGCAATCTGTTCGATGTCTTCCTTCGAGAATTGGGTGTATTTCTTCTCAAACGGCTCGCCCGTTTGGCGCAAATCCATGAACAACACTTCGTTGCTCCGGTCGCGGTATTCAATCCGCTCTCCGCCGACCGTGCAAACGCGGGCTTTTTTGTTGTTGTTCAAAATCCATAGCGTAACACTGATGTCGGTCGAATAGAACATGTTCCGGGGAAGAATCAAAATCGCTTCCACCTTGTGGTTCTTGATGAGTTGCCGGCGGATGTCAAGCTCCGTCCCATCGCCGCTCAACGCTCCGTTGGCCAACAAAAATCCCGCCACGCCGTTTTCCGAAAGCTTGGAAAGAATATTCAAGATCCAACCGTAGTTGGCGTTGCTGGTGGGAGGAACCGAGTATCCTCTCCAGCGGGGGTCGTCCAACAGTTCGTTTTCTTCACGCCAGTCCTTTTGATTGAAGGGAGGATTCGCCATAATGTAATCGGCCTTCAGGTCGGGATGCTGGTCCTCCAAAAACGTGTTCGCCGGTTTGTCCCCCAGATTTCCGGAAAGACCTCTGATGGCCAGGTTCATCTTGGCCAATTTGTAGGTGGTGCCGGTGTATTCTTGGCCGTAGATGGAGATTTCGCGTCGGTTTCCATGGTGGGCCTCGATGAATTTCATGCTTTGGACGAACATGCCGCCGGACCCGCAGCAAGGGTCGTAGATTTTGCCCCGGTAAGGTTCAATCATCTCGGCAATCAGGTTGACAATGGTTTTCGGCGTGTAGAATTCGCCTTTGCCCTTGCCTTCGGCAATGGCGAATTTAGCCAGGAAGTATTCATATACGCGGCCGACAATGTCTTGTTCTTTGTCGCAGATGGTGTTGATGCTGTCAATTTCGCTGATGAGGGCCGAAAGTTTGGACAAGTCCAGCCCCAATCGCGAAAAATAATTGTCGGGCAGGGCTCCCCGGAGCTGCTTGTTGTTTTTCTCGATGGTGTGGAGCGCGGTGTCAATGATTAACGCGATGTCGCTTTGACGGGATTTTTGAACGATGTGGCTCCATCTCGAAATCTCGTCCAGATAAAACACATTGCTCATGTTGTAAAAGTCGGGGAGGTCGATGTATTTTTCCTTGCCTTCGGCAATCAATTTGGCCCGATGCTCTTCAAACTTGTCACTGGCGAATTTGAGAAAGATGAGTCCCAATACAATGTGTTTGTACTCCGAAGGCTCCACAGAGCCGCGCAACTTGTTGGCCGAATCCCACAAAATCTCTTCGAAGGCCCGTTCTTTTGTCTGTTTCTTTGCCATAAAGGGTGTTTGTTTTTCTATTAGTGACGTTCAATGGAACAGCCGGATAAAGATACAAAAATAATTGCATCTTGTATATTTCTGGGAATGAAAAAATCCGTAATTTTGGACCATGAAACGTTGGTTGAGTATAGTTGTCGTATCGTGTTTGTTGACGGGAGTTTGGGCGCAGTCGTCGACCCTTGCCGTGTTGGCCGTAAACGATATGCATGCGGCCCTGGACCGTATGCCCCGACTCCAATACCTGACCGACAGCCTGCGCCGTGTCTATCCCGACTTGTTGCTGCTTTCGGCCGGCGACCAGCAGACGGGCAACCTCTACAACGACCGGGCGACGGATTTCCCCTCACCCGTTACCGCCCTGATGAACCGCCTGCAGTTCGACGCTTCGACCCTCGGCAACCACGAGTTTGACCGTGGTCTGGCCCGTCTGACCGGCGAAATGTCGGCGGCCTCGTTCCCGTACCTGGTGTGCAACGTGTCGGCCGAGGAGACGCCCGATTCGCTTACCGCAGCGTTTTTGGAGCAATGTTACCCGCGGCTGCTGCGGCGCAGCTACTATGGCTACCGGATTGCCCTGATCGGCCTGACGCAGCGGGGGACGACGGGCAAACCCGACACCAACCCGCAAGCCGTGGCCGGCCTGCGCTTCGCTCCGTGGGAAGAATCGCTGGCCCTTGTCCCGTGGAAAAGGCTTCGGGCCAAAAATGACCTGGTGATTCTGCTTTCGCATGCCGGCTTTGACATCGACACGCTGATTGCCCGAAAATACGGCCGCGAGCTGGATTTGATTGTCGGAGGGCACACGCACTACAACCTGCCGGAGGGCTGGCAGCGCGACAGTTCCTGCCTGGTGGTCCAGAATAACGACGGTCTGCGCCATGTGACGCTGGTGGTGTTCGAAAAAGCGGCGGGCGGAGGCTGGACGCATACGCTCCAGCAGTTTGAGCCCGACAAGTTTCCGGCCGACTCGGCGTTTGCCCGTCGGGTGGCGGATTTTTGCCGCGATACGGTGTTGTCGCATCGGGTAGCGTGTTTGGAAGCGCCCATCGAGGGCCGTCGCCGTTTGGGCGAGCTCGAGTGTCGGG
>JAGCZK010000046.1 GCA_017960065.1 Paludibacteraceae bacterium | reverse complement strand
GCCGGTGTTGACCGGCGGCATCCGCCTCATGGTGCACGAGGCGGACTTGCCGCGGGCCAAAAAATTGCTCGAGTCGCAAGCGGACTGACGCCCCTCCTCCCTTATTCGCCCTCTTCTTCGGGCAGGTCCTCACCATAATCGAGGATGTACCAACGGCCTTTCTTGAAGTGGCTCGAAGGCACCTGGCCGTTGATGACGTAGTTGAAACCGCCCCCGTGGCGCGAGATACCGAAGTTGCAGGCGTGGTGGATGTGCACACCGGTGCGCTGGGGAACTTCGATGGAGTTTTCGCCAACGATTTCGGCCCCGCCGGTTTTGGTAAACACATCGTAGATGCCCATCATCGACGCATAGTGCTCTTTCACATGGTCGCCCACCTTATAAGAGGCATAGCCTTTGACAGTGCCGTCGTGGCTCATGTAGTCTTCCTGGCGTTGCATGTCGTAGGGCGTTTCGCTCTGGTAAAAGAAGCAGCGGCCCCATTCGCCGTTCCACAGTGTCTGGTATTCTTGGGTGTGTTCGTTGCACAAGCCGTAGCTGGTTACGCCGTTGCCGTTGACCACCAAGCCGTTGCGACAAGTGTTTTGTGTCCACGACACGCCTTTGCCGTGGTCGGCGCGCCACAGCCAGAAATGGTCGCAAATGGCCCGGTTGGTGTTAATCTCGGCCATGACATCGACATTGGTCTTGCTCTCGACCACACCGCCCACGCGGAAAAACAAGTCGGCAAGCAGCATGGGGTCGGACGGGCAGGCCAGTCTCGGGCCCCGCTCGAGAGTGCCGGTGCGCAGCAGCCACTTCGAATCGTAGCGGGCGTCGAACATAAGCGAGCAGATCGTCACATCGTCCACATCATCCCCGACAACAATCGCCGCCTCGGTGTTGCCTTTGGCGGGAATCAGCGTCGCCAATCCGATGCCCATCACGATGGTGCTGCTGTTGCGGATGACCAGCGGTTCGTCCAGTTCGTAAATGCCCGGGGTGAAGAAGAGGTGTTTGCCGGCCTCGAGCGCGGCATTGAGCTGCCGGGCCGTTGCGCCTTCCTTGGCGATGAAAAAGTCGCGGACCAAGTCGAACGATTCGCCTTCGGTGGATTGGCTTTCGGAGTAGGACGGGCCTTTGCAGTCGCGGCGCAAGGCAGGCTTGAACACCTTGAATTCGCCTTTGGCGTTGACATATAAATAAGGTTTTTCGCGGATGACGGGAGTCAGTTCCTCACGGCTGACATTGCCCCAACCCATGTTTTTGCGGGGCACCGACCAGTTGTCGCTGTTGTTTTTGAGGTTAGCCTTGGGGCCGAAGGTGACACCCTGATAGGCAAAGTTCCATCCGCCCGGATTGATGCCGTCGGAGCCTTTCGCCACATACGAGTTGCGGGTGTACCACTGTTGCTGGGTGTTGGATCCGGCCGCTTCCAAAAAGATGCAGTCGGCCGTGAATCCGCCGCTGGCCATGCCGCCCATGTCGTACATGACGCGACGCTCCGAAACCACCCGACGGATGGGGGCTGCCTGCGATACGGCCCAGTACAGGGGCTTGCGGTCTTTTTTGACGACCATCAGGTTTTCGGCCGTCCGCCAAAAGTTGCAGAGCACGTTTTTGCTGGGCGCGAAAGCGGTGGGGGTGAGGATGTTGCTGATTTTTACGGCGTAGGGGCTTTGGCCCAAACCGGCCACATGGGTGTAGTAGCCGACGTCGATGGTGCCGACCGGGGTGTAGTCGCCCGGCATGAACAGAATGGCGTGGCGTTCGTCGCTAAACTGGCCGGGCCGCATACGGGTGGCGATGTCGTTGATTTCTTTGGCGATTTGGGCCGGATCGTCGGTGGGCGCGTACACGTGAACGTTCGGACCGAGCAAGTCGGTTTCGGCGGCCAGTGCGGCACTCGCCAGCATCGTCAGGACAAGTCCTGTCAGAAAGTGTTTTTTCATGGTTAGTTTTATTGATTGGTTGTACAAAGATACGCAAAGCGGGCCCATTTTAGCGTGTGTGGCGCGTCTTTTTATTTGCACATACGCTTTCTCTCGGTTTCATCATGACAAAAAAACGACTCCTTTTGCCGAAAAAGTGGCTGTTTTTTTTGCAGATAATAAAAAAGTCTTTACCTTTGCACTCCAATTTGTGGAGAAAATAAAACAAAAATTAGATATCTTATGAAACGTACATTTCAACCTTCGAACAGAAAAAGAGCCAACAAACACGGTTTCCGTGAAAGAATGGCTACCGCTAACGGTCGTCGCGTGTTGGCCGCCCGTCGCGCCAAAGGCCGCAAGAAATTGACCGTATCCGACGAAGCCGCAGTTAGAAGATAATCTATAGGCTTTCGAAGAAATACAAACGAGGAGGAGAACATTGTTCCCCTCCTTTTTGTTTGAACTTAGGCAAAGAAATGCTATCTTTGTGGCAAATTGGCAACGAATATGAAAGTCATCGAATTCTTCAAACGCCACCGCTTCCTCAAACATTGCGTGTTTGTGCTGGTCGTGGCTTGTGTGCTGCTTTTCGCCCTGTTTTGGTGGCTCGACGCCTACACCCATCACGGCGAACGCGAAGTGGTGCCCCAGTTGCAGGGCCTGAGCCTTAGCGAAGCCGAAAAAGTATTGGCCGAACATCAGTTGCAAATATCGGTGTACGATTCGGTCTATAGCCGTACCGCAGCCGCCGGCTCGGTGGTGGAGCAAAATCCCAAGGCGGGTTCGGTCGTGAAGCATGGCCGCAAAATCTATGTCAGCATCAATTCGATCAACCGTCCGATGGTGGTGGTCCCCGATTTGGAGGACCTGTCGCTCCGTCAGGCCAAGGTGGCGGTCGAAGGGGCCGAGTTCACCGTAGCCGAAGTGGTCTATAAAGCCTCGAAATACAAAGACCTGGTGCTGTCGGCCGAGTCGGGC
>JAGCZK010000045.1 GCA_017960065.1 Paludibacteraceae bacterium | reverse complement strand
GCATGGTCCGGCTCGACGACGAGGTGGTGATCGGCCCCTTCTGCTGCATTGTGGCCGGCAACCACACGTGCAAAGACGGTTCGTACCGCTTTGGCCCCTACGACGCCGGCACTATCGAAATCGGGCGCGGCACCTGGTTGGGGGCGCATGTCACCATTACCAGCAATGTCCGTATCGGCAAGGGCTGCCTCATTGCGGCCGGCAGCGTGGTGACGCACGATGTGCCCGACGGCACGGTGGTCGGCGGTGTGCCGGCCCGTCCGCTTAAACAGCATGAACCGGTATGAAAATTAATTTTGTAGGCGATCTGATATTTGGAGACCAACCCGTCAAGTTCGGATACGGGTTCGACAGCCAACATTCTTCCCAAGCGTATGCCTCTGTGTTTGACGGCGTTCGTCAGGCGTTTGGCGCTGCCGATTTCACCGTCGCCAATTTTGAGGCAGTGATCAAACCGCGCATGGCCCGGACGCATGTGTCCAACTGGTCGATGTGTTGCGATCAGTCGGTTGCCCCCGTGCTTGCCGATGCCGGAGTTTCGGTGGTCAGTGTCGCCAACAACCATACGATGGATTACTCCGTCGGAGATTACCAATACACGATTGCGCAATTGCAGGCGGCCGGTATCCGGATTATCGGCCAAAAAGAATGTCCCTACACGGTCTTGTCGCAAGACGGCGAACGGGTGGCCGTTATCGGAGTGTCGTATATTCAGGTCGCGCACACGCCGGCCTATTTCTGCAATCCGACCGACGAGCAGTGGCAGGCCGTGATGGAGCAATTGGAGGCGCAGCAAGTGGCCAAACGCATTGTGTATGTCCATTGGGGGTCCGAATTCATCTTTCATCCGACCCAACGCCAACTGGAGATTGCCCGGTCGTTGACCCGGTTGCCGATTGACGCCGTCGTCGGGCATCACCCCCATATTTTGCAAGCAAAAGGATTGGTCCAGGCCAAACCCGTAGTGTTTTCGCTAGGCAATTTTGTGTCGGATTACTGGCAGGAGCGTGCCCGCAAAACCGAAATACTCCGACTGACCACCGATTTGCAGCTTTCAGACCATTATGAGACGATTGCCTGTAAGATCGACGAAAACGGGATTCCTCACGTTGTGGAAGAGGCGCTTTCGCTACAGCTGTCCGAATACGACGATACGGTGAGCGACAACCGGGAGGTGGCTACTCAGCGCTCGGTTTTGCGCAAGGAGTATATGTGCGAGTTTTTACGGCATTTTTATAAGATAAAAGGAAAGCTTCAGTTTGCGCGATGGGTGATTTCGCGCCTGCTGTTTATCGTCAAATATCACCGTTTGGAGAAGACTCGTCCCGAAATCATCTATGAAAAATACCAACATTAGAAAAATCCTCCGGCTCGTTTTCAAGGTGCTGTGCTCGGTCGGGTTGGTCGTCTTTCTGCTGTACCACCTCGACTGGAACGTTTTGCGGCAGCTGGACGCGACTGTGGTCTGGCCCATCGTCCTGAGCGTTCTGGTGACACTTTCGGCCCTGTATGTCATGGCCTACCGTTGGAAGATTCTGGTAAAACAATACCTGCATATCGATGCAGAGGTGCCGGTGTTGTACCGATTCTACCTGATTGGGATGTTTTTCAACATTTTCCTACCGGGGGCCATTGGCGGCGATGTCTTGCGCACCCAACGGCTGATTGCCCGCTACAACGGCCCTGTCAAAGGGGCGACGGTCATCACGGTGGTGGAGCGAGCGGCCGGCATCTACGGCCTGATGCTGCTGCTTTCGGTGAGTCTGGCCTTCGGCAATTTCCCCGAAAGGTTCCAAATCGGGCAGTTCGTGCCCGCCTGGCTGCTGTATTTGCTGCCCGTGGCGGTGCTGTCGCTCGTGCCGCTGCTCAAATACCTGCTCGACAAATACGATCTGCCCACGCCTTACGGCTTTATTTTCCAGACCGTGGGCGTGTTGCTGCTGTCGCAAATGGGCGACGTGGCCATCGCCTGGCTGTTTTCGCACGCGTTCGGCCTCGACCTGCCCTTTACGGCCTTTATCTTCATCATGCCCCTGGTGTATGTCGCCACGGTGCTTCCCATTTCGCTGGGCGGCCTGGGCGTGCGCGAAAGTTCGTTTTCGGGCCTGATGGTGCTCTACGGCGTCGATACCAGCATCGCCATTGTCATTTCGCTGCTGATGTATTTTGTGAAAGTATTGGTGGGAATTGTCGGTTATTTTGTATATTTGAAGGATAAATGAAAAAGCTCCTCATACTCGGTGCGGGCATCTACCAGTTGCCGCTGATCCGCCAGGCCAAGGCCATGGGGGTGCACACCATTGTGTGCAGCATTCCGGGACCGTATCCCGGCTTTGCCGAGGCCGACGAGTGTGCCTATACCGACACCACCGATGTGGAGGGCTGTGTGGCCCTGGCCCGCGAAAAACGAATCGACGGGGTGATTACCGCTGGCACCGACGT
>JAGCZK010000044.1 GCA_017960065.1 Paludibacteraceae bacterium | reverse complement strand
AGCAGATAGGCGGCCAGCGCGACGAACTGTCCGATGGCATTGCCGGTGATGAGGGTGGCGGCATGCCGGACGAATTCGTGCGACACGATGCGTTTGAAGGTCTCTTTTATCTGCATGTTGCGGTGGTTGGCACAGACTGCAAATTTACATTTTTTTCTTGTACGAAGGACGAAATCTGTGTATATTTGCGCTATATAACGTCAAGTGACTTTTTTTCGGAACAATGAACGACCGGATGATTTTTCGCAAATGGTGCGCTGAACGGAAGGATATTCCGCTCTTTCTCCGTGATTTCTGGTGGGATGCCGTTGCTCCGGATTTGTGGGAGGTCTGGACGTTTGATGAGGCCGCAGGGCAGGCGTTTTTCGTGTTTTTGCCCGGACACAAGCCCGGTCTGCGGTATGTGATTCCTCCCCAACTGACCCCCTGCCAAGGGTTTTGGCAGCTTTCCGGCGATTCGGAGTTTTTCGCCTCGTGCCAGCAACAGGTGGCCGGCCGGTTAAATTCCCTGGGGCTGTCGCTGACCGAGCTCAACGTTGCGCCCGGGGTGGTGCTCGACCGGTTCGAATCCCTGGGCTACCGGCGGACGCAGCGGGTCACCTACCGCCTTTCGGATCTGACCGACCCCCAACGGCTATGGCAGGGGTTTGGGGCCGACAAGAAAGGGAAAATCAACAAAGGCGAACGTTTGGGGCTGAAGCTGCTCGAAGGCGTCGGCCCGGAAGCCTTCTATGCCTTCATGCAGCGCGACCATGGGCAAATCTGGTACAGCCCCGGTTTTTTCAGTCGTCTTTGCGAGCAGATTTGTCCGCATCACGGCGAGATTTTGGCGGCGGCCGATGCCGAAGGCCGGTGCCTGGCGGCGGCGTTTTTTGTGTGGGACGACACCACGGTCTATTACCTGTGCTGTGCCATTCCGCGCGCGTACCGCAGCACGGGAGCGTCGGCCTGGTTGGTATGGCAGGCGTTGCGGCGCTATGCGCATCGCGGGTTCCAATGTTTTGATTTCGAGGGTAGTATGGTCGAATCCATCGCCTTTTCCTTCGGCCGGTTCGGAGCCACTCCGGTGCCGTTCGACAAATGGCAAAAGAAAAACTGGCTCGGAGCATTGGCGCTCCAGCTCAAAGCAATCAAGGATAAAATCAGCCGTTAACTTATTGGGTGACCAGCTCGCCGGCTTCGTTGTACACCAGTTGCGTGCCGTCGGTCAGTTCCACCTCGTACTGCCTGGTCGTCAGGGTCACATACACCACCTCGTACTTTTTGACAGCGGCCGTCGGGTAGCTTTTGCCCAGGCTTTCGGCCACGGCGGCGGGCATCACTTCCCAAGGTACGGTCGTGGTTTTGGCGGAATACAGCTTCAATTCCTTGTTTTCGCGGAATTCGAGGCCGTCGCCGCTGGTGAACACGATGGTGTAGGCGGCTTCGGGCAATTCGTTGTCGTACGTGATGAATGCGTTGCGGTACGCGTCGTCACCGGCAGGAAAATACTTCCGGGTGTAGACTTGGATTTCTTCGGGCAGACGGCCGAACGAAATCACCTGCTCGACGGCGAAGGAAAGCGTCATGCCGACCACAAAGAGGGTGCTGGTTAGCAGTAATTTTTTCATAATTTGACGGTTAAGGGTTTTCTTGTTTTTTATGAATATGTCCGTTTAAATAACATTAACAAATTCAATTGTGTTCGCAAATATATAAATTAAACCAAAATAAATTGTAAATTTGCGGTCAAATTTTTACAAAAAAGTGGCGATGGAAAAGAAATTCAAGCGAACAACCGTTACTTCGGCCCTGCCTTACGCCAACGGCCCCGTCCATATCGGACACCTGGCCGGCGTGTATGTGCCTGCCGACATTTATGTGCGTTACCTCCGTCTCAAAGGCGAAGAAGTGTTGTTTATCGGCGGCTCCGACGAGCACGGCGTACCCATTACCATCAAGGCCATGCGCGAGGGCGTTACGCCCCAGGACATTGTTGACCGCTACCACAACCTGATCAAACAGTCGTTTGAGGAGTTTGGCGTTTCGTTCGACATTTACTCGCGCACCACCAGCAAGACCCACCATCAGGTGGCGTCCGACTTCTTCAAAACCCTCTACGACAAAAACGAATTCGTTACCCGCACGTCGGAGCAGTACTTCGACGAAGATGCCGGGGTGTTCCTGGCCGACCGCTACATTGTCGGCGAATGTCCCAAATGCCATGCGCAGGGCGCTTACGGCGACCAGTGCGAAAAGTGCGGCTCGACGCTTTCGCCCGAAGAACTGATCAATCCCAAATCGTCGATCAGCGGCCGCCCTCTGATTAAGAAGCCGACCACCCACTGGTACCTGCCCCTCGACAAACACGAGCAGTGGCTGCGCCAATGGATTCTGGAAGACCACAAGGAATGGCGTCCGAATGTGTACGGACAGTGCAAGAGCTGGCTCGACATGCACTTGCAGCCCCGTGCCGTCAGCCGCGACTTGGATTGGGGTATTCCCCTGCCCATCGACAATGCCAAGGGCAAAGTGCTCTATGTGTGGTTCGACGCCCCCATCGGCTATATCTCCAACACCAAGGAACTGTTGCCCAACGACTGGGAAAAGTGGTGGAAGTCTGAAGACACCCGTCTGGTGCACTTTATCGGCAAAGACAACATCGTGT
>JAGCZK010000043.1 GCA_017960065.1 Paludibacteraceae bacterium | reverse complement strand
TTCTACGACCTCGAACGCGACTACGAAACCGAACTCACCATACATCCTTTCTGCCTGATGGACACCACGTTGCAGAAATACCTGCGCATGACTCCCGCCGAAGGCCTGGAGGCTTTCAAGCGCGAGGTCGACGAACTGCGCGAGGTGGGCGGCACCTTCAGCTTCATCGTCCACAACCAGAACCTCGGCGAACTCTTCGGCTGGAAAGGCTGGCGCGAGGTGTTCGAACAGGCCTGCCAATACCTCGACAACCAAAAATAAGACGCCCATGATAAACTACAAAGAAAAACTCCACCCCATCCGCGCCTTCGTTTTCGACTTCGACGGCGTCATGACCGACGGCAGCGTATGGATGTACGCCGACCGCGAGACCGTTCGCTGCGGCAACATAAAAGACGGATTTGCAATACAATACGCAGTCAAGAAAGGTTATATCGTGGCCGTCATTTCGGGAGCTACATCGCTGAGCATCAACAACCGGATGGAGTCGCTCGGCGTGACGCAAATCTACACCGGCTGCGCCAACAAAATGAGCACCTACCGCAAGTTCCTCGAAACCAACAACCTCACCCCCGAACAGGTCGTATGCATGGGCGACGACCTGCCCGACTACGACATCATGCGCGCCTCGGGAGTGGCCGCCTGCCCCGCCGACGCCGCCGTCGAAATCAAAGAAATTTCGGACTATATATCCCTCTACCCCGGCGGAAAAGGCTGTGTGCGCGACATCATCGAACAAACACTCCGCCTGCACGGCCAATGGTTCCACCCCGACGCATTAACTTGGTAATCAATATGAAACGTCACGCTTACACCCTCTTGCTCGTCATCGGTCTTGCGTTCTTCGCGCCCGAGGTTTCGGCGCAGAACTACTCGCCCGGCGACACCGTGACGCTCTACCCCCTGAAAGGCACCTTCTACGCCAACCGTTTCGTAGGGCGCAAAACATCAAGCGGCGAAGTGTTCGACCAAAACCTTTTCACCGCCGCCCACTGGAAAATAAAACTCGGCACCTATGTGCTCGTGACCAACGAAAACACTGGCAAACAGGTGATTGTGAAGGTCAACGACCGCTGTCCCCGCCATGGGGTGCTCGACATGAGCCGCCGCGCCGCACGTGCCGTCGGTATCAAGGGGTGCCAGCCCGTCAAAGCAAGGTTGCTCGGACCCGGATGGAAAGAGGCCTGGGAGGCTCAGCACGACAACCTTCCCTCTTTAGAAGAACTTGACGTTCAGGTGATTGGAAAACCATATCATTCGTCCGAACCCGTACCGGTCGAAAAGCCGAAACAAGTAGTCGAAGGCCAGTACGACCTCTTCATTGGCACCGCCGCGACACGCGACGACGCCGAACAAATGATCAAACGGCTGCCCGAACAATACCAGACCAAAGTGGAGCCCCACGCCGAATTCGGCACCGACGGAGTGTCGCTGATACTGCGCCTCGGGCAATCGCACCACAAAGTTGCCGAGCTTCAGTCGAAACTCCTCGAACAATTTCCCGAAGCCGCCATCCGCAAAGCCCCCAAAGACCGGAGGTAGCAAAACAGCTAAATTACTGAAAATCAGTATTTTAATATCAAAATACATAAACATCTGAAAATAAAGATGTTGGATGGGTTCGGGTCGTATTTGGTTCGGCCTTACATCGGCCACGCCTCGGCCACCCCTTCTGCAGCCCACAAAAAAGCACGTCCCGAAGCCGACCAAAACACGGCCGGATGCCGTAAGAAAAGCGATGAAAAAATAAAAAAACTCAAAATTTTTTTCATAATTAAATAATTATTATTATCTTTGCAAGTCAAAACTTCGTTAGCTTTTTATATGGAAAAAGCAGCGGTTTTGCGATATATAATACTGACTATCAGCCAGATGAGGCACGAACTAAATATAAAAAAGACGAGAACAAACACCCTTAGAAGTATGGTGTTTTTGGCAGCAATGCTGCTGTTTTCGTCCGTTGCCATGGCTCAACTGGAGGGTCAGTACACACAATTTATGTTCAACCGACTCTCCTACAATCCGGCCTACGCAGGCAGTAGCGGCTCGATAAATGTCTTCGGTTTTTACCGCAACCAGTGGATGGGGCTCAACCTCAACGCCCCGACCACCGGCGTCGACGCCGGCTCGACCCCGACCAACTTCATGGCCGCCGTTGATATGCCCGTCAGCTGGCTCCACGGCGGTGTGGGTCTGGTAGTGGCCAGCGAGGAGATCGGCTACCACAAGAACACGTTGCTCAACCTCGACTACGCCTTCCGCATTGTGTGGGGTCCCGGTACCCTGGCCGCCGCCATCGAAGCCGACCTGTTCAGCGGCACCTTCGACAAGAGCAACCTCTA
>JAGCZK010000042.1 GCA_017960065.1 Paludibacteraceae bacterium | reverse complement strand
TCGGCTTTGGCTTTGTTGCGCGCCTCAATCCAGCGTACGCCGCCGTTAGCTTTCAGCCAGCGCAGGGTGAGCAGAGCGGTGTAGATAGGCAGTACGGGAGGCGTGTTGAACATCGAACCGTTGTCGATATGCGTCTGATAGTTGAGCATGGTGGGGATGTAGCGGCTTACTTTGCCCAGCACGTCGTTGCGGATGATGACGAAGGTCACACCGGCGGGAGCCAGGTTCTTTTGGGCACCACCGTAGATGATGGCGTATTTGCTGACATCGACCGGACGCGAGAAGATGTCGGACGACATGTCGGCTACCAAGGGTACGGGCGAATCGAAGTCCTCGCGGATTTCGGTGCCGTAGATGGTGTTGTTGGTCGTGATGTGGAAGTAATCGGCATCGGCGGGAATCGTCCAGCCTTTGGGGATGTAGTTGAAGTTTTTGTCGGCCGAAGAAGCGACTTCGACAGCTTCTCCGAAACCTTTGGCTTCTTTCAGGGCTTTCTTGGCCCATACGCCCGTGTTGAGGTAAGCGGCCTTTTTCTCGAGCAGGTTGTAGGGGACCATGCAGAATTGCGTGCTGGCGCCTCCGCCCAAGAAAATAACCGAATATCCTTCGGGGATATTGAGCAGTTCTTTGAACAAGGCCACAGCTTCGTCCACTACGGGTTGGAAGTACTTGGCACGGTGACTGATTTCGAGGATCGACAAACCTTGTCCTTCGAAATCCAAAACAGCCTTGGCTGTGTCTTCGATGACCTCTCTCGGCAAGATGGAGGGTCCGGCATTAAAGTTATGCTTCTTCATAACGGATAAATATGAATAATTGAATTTTGTTCCAAATTTTCAACGCGCAAAGGTATATCTTTTTATTTAATTATCAGGCATAATCGACGCATAAATTATGAAAAATCAGCTAGAATTTATGAACAATCCGATGGCATGCGCCACGGACCGCCTGCGTTCGTCACCCAATGGGGTAGGAGGCCGCATGCGTGGCGATTGCCAGCAGGTTTTCGACCGATTTTTGGAGTGCCGCGACCGGGATGTACTCGTCGAGGCTGTGAAAATTGGCGCCGCCCGTAAACAGATTGGGGCAGGGCAGGCCTTGCTCCGAGAGCATGGCGCCGTCGGTGCCGCCGCGAATGGGCTGGATGTTAGGGGTGACCCCGATGCTGCGCATAGCCTCCTGGGCCAGCCGGACCGCCTGTGGGTGCTGCTCCATGACACGCCGCATGTTGTGGTATTGGTCGCGCAGCTGCAACTGGCAGGTGCCCTCGCCAAACTGTGTGTTGATGCTGTTGGCCAAAAAGCGGACAAAGCGCTTTTTTTTGTCGAACTCCTCTTCGTCGAATTCGCGGATGAGGTAGTTCAAACGGGCGTGGCTGACCGTTCCGTCCATGCGGTGCAAGTGGTAGAACCCTTTGCGGTCTTCGGTGTTTTCGGGAATCTCGTCGCTCAAATTCTGCATCAGCTGCGAGGCAATGAGCAGGGCGTTTTTCATCTTGCCTTTGGCGTAGCCCGGATGACAGTTGGTTCCGAAAAGTTCAAATACGGTCGAGGCGGCGTTGAAGTTTTCGAACGACAGCTCGCCCAATTCGCCGCCGTCAACGGTGTAGGCCCAGTCGGCCGGAAAGCGGTCGCGCTCGAAAAACAGGGTGCCTTCGCCGATTTCCTCGTCGGGAGTGAAGGCAACCAGGATGTCGCCGTGTTCGGTTTCGGGATGCTGTACCAATTGTTCGCAGGCGGTGACGATGGCGGCAACGCCGGCCTTGTCGTCGGCGCCGAGCAGGGTGGTGCCGTCGCTGCAAATGCGTTGCTCGCCGTCAACTTCGACGATGCGAGCCTTGACGTTTTTGCCCGATACTTCGGGGCTGGTGTCGAGGTGGGCGATGAAGCCGATGACCGGCATCGGCTGCGAGCAGTTGCCCGGCAGGCGGGCGTACAGGTAGCAATGCTCCGACAAGTGGATGTCGGCAAGTCCGATGGAGGCGAGCTCGGCCTGCAGATGGCGTGCCAGTTCCCATGGTCCGGGACTGCTGGGGTGCGTGCCGCTGGTCTCGCTCGAGGTGGTTTCGAAAGCCGTGTAGCGGATGAATCTATCGATGACCGTATTGCT
>JAGCZK010000041.1 GCA_017960065.1 Paludibacteraceae bacterium | reverse complement strand
TACGATAAAAACCCCTCGCCCTGAATAGGGAGAGGGGTTAGGGGTGAGGGTACTCGCCCTGAATAGGGAGAGGGGTTAGGGGTGAGGGTTACCCCCGGCCTAACGTCAACGCCTGGCCGCGCACGTCGCCAGCCACTCCCTGCGGCCCGAAGGCCACCTGGCCGTTAACAAAGGTGTATAAAACTTTGGTTGAAAACGACTGCCCTTCGTAGGGCGACCACCCGCATTTGGACTGAACGGCGTCAGCACCCAAGGTCCACGGGAATTTGCGGTGAACCAGCACCAGGTCGGCCTGATAGCCCTTGCGGATAAAGCCGCGTTTTTGGACGCCAAAAAGGCGGGCAGGATTGTGACACATTTTTTCGACCACCTGCTCGACCGACAGCACTCCCTTTTTGGCCAACTCCAGCATCAGGGGAAGCGAAAACTGGATGCCCGGCATGCCCGAAGCCGCCTCGAGGCAGGTGCCGTTCTTGTCGGACAGGGCGTGCGGAGCGTGATCGGTACCAATCACATCCAATTTGTTGGTGGCCAAAGCGGCCCGCAAGGCATCGCGGTCGGCCGCCGATTTGATGGCGGGATTACACTTGATTCGGGCCCCAAGGGCTTCGTAGTCGGCATCGCAGAACGTCAGGTATTGCGGACAGATTTCGGCCGTAATCTTTTTGTCGGCCAAGGGTTTGTCTTCGAGAAGCGCCAGTTCCTTGGCGGTACTCAGGTGCATGATGTGCAAGCGCGCGCCGGTCGTACGGGCCAGGTTCACCAATTTGGACGAGGCGTCGAAACAAGCCTGCTCGCTGCGGATACGGCTATGGCACGAAATGGGCACCAGCCCGCCATACTCCTGTTTGCACTGCGCCAGGTTGCGCTGGATTACGGCATTGTCTTCGGCATGCACCGCTATGAGCGCCGGCGTTTCCTTGAACAACCGTTTGAGGCGCTCGGGGTCATCGACCTGCATCCCGCCCGTCGAGGCTCCCAAAAAAAGTTTGACACCACAAATGCCGCTGTAGTCCGCACGGTTCAATTCGTCCTGATTGTCGGCGGTAACGCCAAGATAAAATCCGTAGTTGCAATGCGATTTGGCCGAAGCCATCGCCTTCTTGTCCTCAACATCGGCAACCGAAACCGTCTGCGGCTGGGTATTGGGCATATCCAACACAGACGTCACACCGCCAGCCACCGCCGCGCGGCTTTCCGACTCAAAGTCGCCCTTCGCGGGATAGCCCGGGTCGCGGAAATGCACATGGTCGTCGATCACGCCCGGCATCAGCCAACAGTCTTCGCCATCGATTACCGTAGATTTGTCGAGAATATTTTGAGGTACTTCGTCGCGGAAAATCGCATCGATTTTGTCGTCCTTAACACATACGGAGGCCTTGTACACACGACCTTCGTTGACAACATGGGCTTTGTGAATCAAATACATAGCCAAAGTTTTTTTAAATGGTTTTCTTTTGGGGATACTTACGGAAGAACGACTGCCAACGCAGGCGCAACACGCCCAGAAACGCCTCGCCGAAGATACCTCCGCTCATTTTGGAAGTTCCCAACTCGCGATTGACAAAGACGATGGGCACCTCTTTCACCGCAAAGCCGCACTTATAGGCGGTAAATTTCATTTCTATCTGGAACGCATAACCGACAAACTTGATTTTGTCGAGTTCGATGGTCTCGAGCACCTCGCGCCGGTAGCATTTGAAGCCGGCGGTGGTGTCGGCCACGGGCAGTCCGGTAACAAAGCGCACGTACTTGGAGGCGAAATACGACATCAGCACGCGCCCCATGGGCCAGTTGACCACATTGACGCCCGATACGTAGCGCGAACCGACGGCCAAGTCGGCTCCTTCCTCGGCGCAGGCTTTGTACAAACGGGGCAGGTC
>JAGCZK010000040.1 GCA_017960065.1 Paludibacteraceae bacterium | reverse complement strand
TATATACCATCGAAGGCAGCGACTCGCTGCTGCAAATCGCCCGCAGCGGATGGCGCAACTTGGGCCTGACAAACATCCACGCCGCCTCGGGCCGCATCGAAAACCTGCTCGGGCCGCTGCTCGACGAGCTGGGCACCGTCGGCATGGTCTTTGCCGACGCCAACCACACCTGCGAGGCCACCCTGCGCTACTGGCAGCTGCTGCTCGGGCACACCGACCGCGACTCCATCCTCGTGCTGGACGACATCCACTGGTCGGAAGGGATGGAACAGGCCTGGCAAAAAATTTGTACACATCCGAAAGTTTCACTATCTTTGGATTTGTTCCATCTGGGCATTGTCTTTTTTAACCCGGACATGCCCCACGAACAGTACAAAATCAGAATATGAAAATTTCCACGAAAACCGGCGACAACGGCAGCACTTCGCTTTTGGGCAACACCCGGGTGGGCAAGGACGACCCGCGCGTGGAGGCCTACGGCACGCTAGACGAACTCAACAGCTTCGTCGGCTGGCTGAAAAACCTCCCGACCGCAGCCGCCCTCCGGCCAGACTTGGAAGCCATACAGCGCGACCTGACCGTCATCAACGCGATTTTCGCCGCCGACGACCAATGCCGCGACCGCTACCAGTTGGCAGCCGACCGCCTCGACTGGCTGGAAGGGCAGATCGGACGCTACGAAAGCCATTTGGAGCCGCTGACCGTATTCCCGCTCCCCGGCGAGACCCCCGACAACGCCGCCTGCAACATTTGCCGGACCGTTTGCCGGCGCGCCGAGCGACGGATCTTCGCCCTGCACCCGAAGGGCAGCGAGGCCCTGGCGGCACGCTACATCAACCGTTTGTCGGATTATTTTTATGTTCTGGGCAGATTTTTCGTTCAAAAAACTTAATTTTTTTGCAGAATAATCGTGCAAAATGAAAATTTAATTATCTTTGTGCGCTTTTAAGGAAAAAGCTTTACATTTGTATTCGTCAACTAATTTCTAAAAAAATGTATTGGACACTAGAATTGGCATCGAAGCTTGAAGACGCGCCTTGGCCCGCGACTAAGGAAGAATTGATAGATTTCGCTGTAAGGTCCGGCGCTCCCCTGGAAGTAATCGAAAACTAACAGGAGAATGAAGACGAAGGGGATATATACGAAACAATTGAAGACATCTGGCCCGATTATCCGAGCAAAGAAGATTTTTTCTTCAATGAAGACGAATATTAACGTCAGTTTGGTATTATTAAAAAATAAATTTGTATCTTTGCATTTACGATAGGTGTGAACACGTGGTAAAAAAGTATCTTACTCTCATCGCAGTCGGGCTTTTCACGGTCAGCGCCTTCGCGCAATACAGAATAGAATTCAGCCAATACATGCTGAATTTAAATACAATAAATCCTGCAGCGGCAGGTAACAACGATATGATCAATGTGTTCGGCACGCTCCGCTCGCAACATTCAGGTTTCGATGGAGCACCGTTAACCTACGACATAAGCGCTGATTTAGGGTTTAAGATTGGAAGCACCAAGCACGGTGCATACGTCGGTTTCTACGACAACCGCGTCGGCCTGTTCCGGTATCAGGAGGTAAGCATCGGATACGCTTACCGGCTCCCACTGTTTGACGGGCACTTGAGCGGCGGTCTTCATGTTGACTTTAATACGGTCAGCTACGACACCGAACGGCTGCACGAAGTGGAGTCCGACTATCACAGTTCGGGCGACCCGGTGATTGCCCAGACAAACGGCAACGACTTTCACATCGACTTGAACGTCGGTTTTTTGTACAAGTCGCCGCGCTGGTGGGCCGGAGTGACGCTCCGCAACATTCTGACACCCGAATACGAATTGGGAACCAACACCTTCTACAAGAAGACCATGAACTTCTACACCATGGGAGGGTACAATTTCAAATTCGCCAATCCGCTTTACCTGTTGAAGGTTTCTGCTGTGGTGAACACGGATTTTATTTCGTGGAGCGGCATCGCCAATGCCAACATAGAATATAAAGAACGCTATTGGGGAGGGATTGGATACAGGATTGACGGCGCAGTGGTGTTCATGGCAGGACTAAAAGTCTTTAACGGTCTGGTAATCGGATATTCGTTCGATTTACCGACTTCCGCATTGATAAAATCAGCGGGCAACCACGAAGTAGTGTTATCATATAGTTTTACATTTGACAGAGCAAATAAGAACAAAT
Organism: Paludibacteraceae bacterium; assembly: GCA_017960065.1. Classification (GTDB taxonomy): domain Bacteria; phylum Bacteroidota; class Bacteroidia; order Bacteroidales; family Paludibacteraceae; genus Enterocola. Next base: position 1,716 of record JAGCZK010000040.1, on the reverse strand, counting down.
ATAAGAGTATTAGATTTTTGTAGCATATAACCGTAAAACCAACATGAAAAAGTTACTGTTTTCGTTACTGGCGGCTTTAGTTTTAGTTAGCTGTAGCAATCAAGGAAATGGAGAGTTAGTCGGTGTGGAAGGGGAAGCTTGGAAAGAGCCCAATCCATACGGCATGGTGTATATCAAGCCGGGTTCCTTCACCATGGGAGCCAACGACCAAGATGCCAACTGGGCAGCCTCCACGCAAGCAAAAGTAGTGTCGATCGACGCGTTCTGGATGGACGAAACCGAGATCACCAACCGCGAATACAAGCAATTTGTGTTCTGGGTAAGAGACTCGATCGCCCTCGAGAAACTCGTCAATATTGACGGAGAGGACTCCGAGTTTGCCGTACACGACCGCAAGACCGGCGAAGTACGTTACAAACAGGGCGGTCGTCCCAACGATGCTGATCGCGACGACATCGAGAAGAAGATCAAGTTGAACTGGGACCAGAAGATTCCTTGGACGAAGCAAGAGACCGAGGAACAGGCCAAAGTTATCGACTCGATGTTCTATACCGATGACGAAGCACTCTCCTACTCCCGCGAATTGAACGGACAGCTACTCAACTATCAATACCGCTGGATTGACTACAACCAAGCAGCGTTAAAACGTAACAAATTCAACCACAATAAAGCCGGTTACAACAAACCCGACCTCTCGAAGCTCGGTAACGGCAAAGACAGCGCCGACCTCTTTGTACAAAAGGATACCGCATGGATCAACGAAGAAGGCGAAATTGTCAACCAAACCAAATTTGTGGAATTGCGCACCCGTCGCGATTTCATCTCCTCCAGAATCATCAACGTATATCCCGACACCCTCTGCTGGGTACGCGACTTTACCTACGCTTATAACGAACCGTACATGCGCATGTACTTTGCTCACGACGGTTACGGCGACTATCCGGTTGTCGGTGTAAGCTGGGAACAGGCTTCGGCCTTCTGCTACTGGCGTACGAGCTACTACAACGGCGCTCAGATCAAAGCCGGTCTCCGCATCGTGCAAGACTACCGTCTGCCGACCGAATCGGAATGGGAATACGCTGCCCGCAGCGGACGTTCGCTCTCGATGTATCCTTGGGGTGGCACCTACATCCGTACCGCAAGAGGATGCTTCCTGGCCAACTTCAAACCGATGCACGGCAACTACTCGGTGGACGGCTTCATGATCGCTGCCAAGGTAGGCTCCTTCCCGCCCAACGACTACGGTTTGTACGACATGGCCGGCAACGTGGCCGAATGGACCTCGTCTGCCTTCCACGAGTCGAACTACAGCTTCGTAAACGACTTGAACCCGAGCTACAACTACAACGCTCAGGCCAAAGACCCGCAAATCATGCGTCGTAAAGTAATCCGTGGCGGTTCTTGGAAAGACATCGGCTACTACCTGCAGTGCGCTACCAGAACCTACGAATACCAGAGCGAGACCCGCTGCTACCTCGGTTTCCGTTGCGTACGTAGTGTGATTGGCGCAAACTACCAATAAGCTTATAAAAACATTAAATCAAATATTTATTAAACTCAAAAACTTTAAAACGTAAAAAAATGGCAAATTTCTTTTCAACTCCTAAGGGAAAAAGAATCACAGGTGTAGCCTATGGTTTGGGAGCATCAGTAGTAATTATCGGTGCGTTGTTCAAAATTCAACACTACCCGGGCGCTGGTGCCATGTTGATGGTT
>JAGCZK010000001.1 GCA_017960065.1 Paludibacteraceae bacterium | reverse complement strand
TTCGGGACGCAGAAAAGGCGGCAGCTCGGGATGACAGCAGCACCACTCGCGATAGACTGTTTTGCTTTGCATAGCGCAAATATACGCAGATTTCATCCTTTGTACAAGAAAAAAACGTAAATTTGCAGTCGGGCCAAATCCAGGACCATGCAGATAAAACAAACCTTCAAACGCATTGTATCCCACGAATTTGTCCGGCATGCCGCCACGCTGGTCACCGGCAACGCCGTCGGGCAAGCCGTCGCCTTTGCCGCCTACCTGGTCTTGTGCCGCCTGTACCTGCCCGCCGACTTCGGCCTGTTCAACCTGTTTTTGAGTATCGGCGGATTCCTGACGTTTTTCACCACCTGCTCGTTCCACTACGCCATCGTGCTGCCGGCCAACGACAAATACGGCTGGGCCTGCGTGCGCATCTGCCTGGGGTTCAATTTGCTATGCACCCTGCTCTGCACCGTGGGCTGCACCCTGCTGCGGCACACGGTCGCCCAATGGTTTTCGACCCCCGACCTGGCCCTTTACCTGCCGTTTATGGGGCTGTACGTCTGCATCAACGGTCTCTGGGCCACCCTCAACTACTGGTATATCCGCCGCAACCGGTTCAACCGCATCGCCTCGTATCAAAGTTACCAACCCGCACTGAGCGCCGCCTGCAAGGCCGCATGCGTTCAGCTGCCCCACGGGGGCGTGCTGAACGGCGGGCTGATTACCGGCACGCTCGTCGGCCAGACACTGGCCGTCGGCATTGCGGCCACGGGCCTACGCCAGCAGCTAAGGCATCCGTTTGCCACCAGCCGCACTGTTCTGCTGGCCTGCCTGCGCAAGTACAGCAATTTTTTGCGGTTCACCTTTCCGAAAGACCTGGTCAACTACCTCGGCGGCAACCTGCCGGTGCTGCTGCTGGCCATTTATTTTTCGGAGGCGCAAATCGGATTCTACGGCATGGCGTTCGCCCTGTCGATGCGTCCGATCAACCTGCTGGTCAATTCGTTTTACCAGAGTCTGTACCAACAAAGCATCGGGCGCTACCACCAGAAACAGTCGCTGGTTTTTCTGTTCAGGCTGTTCGGCAAGGCCTGCCTCGTGGCTGTACCGGCCTTTGCACTGCTCTATTACGTCTTGCCGCCGCTGGTCGGCTGGCTGCTGGGCGAAGGCTGGGGCGAAACGGCCACGCTGCTGCGGATGATGCTGCCCTGGCTGCTCTGCACGCTGCTGTGCAACCCCTTCGACTACCTGGCCGACATTTTCTCCAAACAAGACCGCCTCTTGCTGTTCGAAATTGCCGAAACGCTGCTCCGTGCCGGGGCGCTGGCCGTCGGCATTGCCTGCGGAAACTTCGCCTGGGCCGTCGGACTCTACGGATTGGCCTCCTGCCTTGTCATCTTGCCGCGTACCGCCTGGTACGCCCGTCTTATTCTCCAATACGAAAAAAACATCCCGCATGAAGAAATTGTTTGACAGCCTGGTACGGCTGCTGTACCCCCATGTGTGCCTGCTTTGCGGCGCCGATCTGGTCGAAGGCGAAGAGCAGGTCTGCCTCGTCTGCCGCTCAGACCTGCCGTACACCCGCATGCACCTCGAGCCCGACAACCGGCTCGAGCAGCTGTTTTGGGGGCAAGTGCCCATCCAGCGGGCCACTGCGCTGTTTTATTTTGAAAAAGGAGGCATGGTGCAAAAACTCCTGCACCAGCTCAAATACAAGGACAACCGCGAAATGGGCGTCTTGCTCGGCCGCTGCCTGGGCGAAGAAATCGCCGGCAGCCCGGTGGCCGAGGCCGACTGCATCGTGCCGGTACCGCTCCATCCGCGCCGCCAGAAGTTGCGCGGGTACAACCAGAGCCGCCTCATTGCCGACGGCATGGCCGAGGTGCTGCACCTGCCCGTTGCCGACGGCGTGCTCAAGCGCGTCCGCGCCAACGAAACCCAAACGCACAAAAACGCTTTTGAGCGCTGGCGCAACAGCGAGTCGCTCTTCGCCGTCGGAGAGCGCGAATCGCTCGCCGGCCGACGGGTGCTGCTCGTCGATGACGTGGTGACCACCGGCGCCACGTTCACGGCCTCGGCCAAAGCGCTCCTGCAAATCCCGAATATCCAAATTAACTGCGCATCCGTCGCCATGGCTATATGACACCAACGTTCATTCATCTCAAAGAAACCGACTCCACCAACACCTGGCTGCAAAACTACGCCCGCCGCGAAGCGCCCGAAGAAGGGCTGCTGGTTTACACCGACTTCCAGACCGCCGGCCGCGGGCAGATGGGCAATCATTGGGAGTCGGAGCCCGACAGCAACCTGCTTTTCAGCCTGCTGCTCCGGCCCCGGCAACTGCCGGCCAACGCACAGTTTGTACTGTCGCAGGCGGTGGCCTTAGGGGTGTGCGACTTTTTTTCGGGCTTCGGCGAAGGCTTTTCGATCAAGTGGCCCAACGACATTTACTGGCACGACCGCAAAATCGGGGGAATCCTGATTGAAAACGATCTGGAAGGCAGCCTCGTCGGCCGCAGCTACATCGGCATCGGGCTCAATATCAACCAACAGCGCTTTTACAGCGATGCGCCGAACCCGGTTTCGCTGATGCAGATTACGGGGCGGCAGCACGACTTGGACGACTGTTTGAGGCGGGTTTGGTCGGCGATAGCCGACAGGTATGCGCAGCTTACCGAGGCGGAGCGCTTGCGCGCCGACTACCTGGCACGATTGTACCAATACGGCACCGACGCGCTGTATTTCGACGCGCAGGGCGTCTTCGAGGGCCGCATCGAAACGGTCGAGCCCTCGGGACACCTGGTCGTTCGCAAGAAAAGCGGCGTCCGCGCCCGTTATTTCTTCAAGGAAATCGGGTTCATCCACCGCACCTAAGGCCACGATTAGTCCAAGCCGAAGGTAACATTCCGGTTGCTTTCGTTCCCACCTTCGGTGGCACCGGCACCGATTACCCGGAGTTGCCCGGCGGAAACGCCCAATTTCTTCAATTCCCGGGCAACGGCTTCGGCCCTCTTCTCAGACAGAACTTGATTGTATTCTTTTGAGCCATCGGGCGAGGCATGTCCCGTAATGGTCAACACGGCAGTTTGATTTTCTTGGAGATACCGGGCCATTTTTTCGAGCGCATCCTTGCTGTCGGATGTTACGCTGCTGCTTGCTTTTTCGAAAGACACCCGGCTGTCGCCGACCATTTTGGCGAAAGCTTCTTTTTGGGCTTCCAATTCCGCCTCGGCTGCCGCCTGCATGGCTTCGGCCTCTTCTTGCAGCACTGCTGCTTCATCCATGACTGCGTCGACAGCATTTTCTGCTGTTTCATCCGCTGCTTCTTGAACCTCTTCCGCCACCGCTTCAGTCGTCTCAACTGCGGGAGTACATGCCGGTTTTTCGCACCTGCCGCATTTGAAAAACAGGAACAAAATGAGCAACAACAATAACAGGACAAGCAGTATCCACCACCATTTGCATTTGCATTTTTTTTCTTTTTTGTCAGGAGTGTATCCATTTAAGAATTCCAAGGTGTAACCACCTCTTTGAAAGGCTTCCACGGCTTCGGTTTCCGCTGCGATGCCATATTGTTCCGCAAGTTCAATTACTTTCCGGTAATCTTCCTCGTTCCAACTTTCCATCATCGCCAGGTGGGTTCCATCGCCCAGGACCACTTGCTCGTCGTCCCGTTCAAAGAAACGTTTCTTAAACGACGGGTCGTCGGAATTCTGCACTTTGTCCACATCCACGAAGATGGCACAATCGTTCGGCGAATGCAGATGACTGGGGAACGCTTCGTTCAATTGGCTTTCGGTCGTTTCCGGGTTAAGCTTCAGGTAAGCGTTTACAATTCCAAGAACGGTACGGCTTTTGCCTTTTCCGTGAACTTTGATTTTGTTTTCCATAGTATTTGAATTTATGATGTAAAGATAGCGATATTTTATTGATTTCCAAAATAAAAGAAAAATCAAGCGGATTTATTTCCATAATCCAAATAATTGTTGTACCTTTGCCGTCCGAAATTTTACATCTATACATAAAGTCAAACAACTAAATTAATAAAACATTTACAGTATGGAAGAACAATCTAAATTTACGCAAGCCGTCAACGACTTTGACTGGGACGCGTATGAAAATGGTGCCGTCGATACCTCGATGAGCAAAGAAGACCTGGAAAAAGCCTACAACCAGACTTTGAGCCAAGTCAACCAAAGCGAAGTGGTAGAGGGTACCGTTATCGCGATGAACAAACGCGAAGTAGTCGTAAACATCGGCTACAAATCTGACGGTGTCGTTTCGATGAACGAATTCCGTTACAATCCCGATTTGAAAGTCGGCGACAAAGTGGAAGTGTATATCGAGTCGCAAGAAGACAAAAAAGGTCAGCTTGTGCTTTCGCATAAAAAAGCCCGTTCGGCTCAATCGTGGGTACGCGTAAACGAAGCCCTCGACAACGACGAAATCATCAAGGGTTATGTAAAATGCCGCACCAAGGGCGGTATGATTGTCGATGTATTTGGAATCGAAGCCTTCCTGCCCGGTTCGCAAATCGACGTCAAACCCATCCGCGACTACGACGTGTTCGTTGGCAAAACCATGGAATTCAAAGTGGTTAAAATCAACCAGGAATACAAAAATGTGGTGGTTTCGCACAAAGCCCTCATCGAAGCCGAACTCGAACAACAAAAGAAAGAAATCATCGGCAAACTCGAAAAAGGCCAAATCCTCGAAGGTACTGTCAAGAACATCACCTCTTACGGTGTGTTCATCGACCTCGGTGGCGTCGATGGTCTCATCCAAATCACCGACCTCAGCTGGGGACGCATCACGCACCCCGAAGAGGTGGTCAAGTTGGACGAGAAGATCAAGGTCGTCATCCTCGACTTCGACGACAACA
>JAGCZK010000039.1 GCA_017960065.1 Paludibacteraceae bacterium | reverse complement strand
TTATGACTTAATAACTCATCAACATAATCAAACGACGACAGAATCTCCGCACCGTCTTTGTGGATAGCCACCGTGTGCTCGAAATGCGCCGAAGGTTTGCGGTCAATCGTCCGGATGGTCCAACCGTCGCGTTCGATAACGATGCCGCGGTTGCCCAGGTTGATCATCGGTTCGATGGCGATGACCATGCCTTCCTTCAAAACCAAGCCCTGCCCACGCTTTCCGTAATTCGGAACCTCGGGGGCTTCGTGCATATCGCGGCCCACACCGTGGCCGACCATTTCGCGCACCACCGAAAAACCGTTTTTCTGGCAGTGCTGCTGGATGGCGAATCCAATGTCGCCGATGCGGTTGCCTTGCCGGGCCTGTTCGATGCCCAAATACAAGGCTTCGCGGGTCGTTTTGAGCAGCTTGCGAACCGGCTCCGCCACATTGCCCACCTCAAAGGTGAAGGCAGAGTCACCGTAAAAGCCGTTCATCAAGGTGCCGCAATCGACCGAAACGACGTCGCCGTCTTTCAGCGCATAATTCGACGGGATACCGTGCACCACCTGCTCGTTGACCGAAATGCAGAGGGTGTTCGGAAATCCGTCGTACCCCAAGAAACCCGGTTCGGCACCGTTGGAGCGGATAAAGTCTTCGGCGATTTTGTCGAGCTCCAGCGTGGTGATTCCCACCTTGATGTGCTTGCCAACCTCGGCCAAGGTCCGTCCGACCAAGTCATTGCTTTTTTTGAGCAATGCGATTTCTTCCGGTGTCTTGAGGTAAATCATATTCAAAATCAATAAGCGGCCATCGAGCCTGTTCTGCCCTTAATCCGACCGTTCTTCATCAAACCGTCGTAGTGACGCATCAGCAGGTAGCTCTCGATCTGTTGCAGGGTGTCGAGCACCACGCCCACCATAATCAGCAGCGACGTGCCGCCAAAGAACTGGGCGAAGGCCTGGCTAACCCCAAATTTCGAGGCGAATGCCGGCAAAATAGCCACGATGCCCAGGAAAATGGATCCCGGCAAGGTGATGCGTTCCATAATTTCGTTGATGTAATCCTGCGTCGGCTTGCCCGGTTTCACACCCGGAACGAAGCCCTGGCTTTTCTTGAGGCTCTCGGCAATCTGTTGCGGATTAACCGTCAAGGCCGTATAGAAATACGTAAACAGGATGATCAGGATAAAGAACACCAGATTGTACCAAAAACCGTTGCTGTCGGTCATCGCCATGGTGAAGGCGTTGCCTTCGGTGGAGAAACCGGCCACTACCATCGGAATCATCATCAACGCTTGAGCGAAGATAATCGGCATCACGTTGGCGGCATTGACCTTGAGGGGCAGGTACTGGCGTACACCGCCCACCTGACGGTTGCCTTCGATACGTTTGGCGTATTGGATAGGCACTTTGCGCACACCTTGTACCAGCATCACCGCCAAGGCGACCACCAATACCAGGAACACGAACTCCATCAGGAACATGAACAAGCCACCGGCAGAGGCATAACGCGACGAATACTCGCCCATGATCGCACGCGGGAAACGCGCCAGAATGCCGACCATGATGATGAACGAGATACCGTTGCCGATACCCTTGTCGGTAATGCGCTCGCCCAACCAGAGCACGAACATACTGCCCGCACACATGATGATGATGGAGGTTACCTTGAAGAAGGTCGTATCGGGGACTGCCCCACCCAACTGATTGCCGAGGTTCGACAGATAGGCCCAACCTTGGAGAATCAGCACGGCGATGGTCAGATAACGGGTGTATTTGTTCAAAATACGACGACCGTTCTCATCGCGCTGTTTTTTCTGGAAAGAAGGAAGCACCATTCCCAAGAGCTGAATGATAATGGAGGCGGAGATGTACGGCATGATACCGAGGGCGAAAATCGAAGCGTTCGAGAATGCGCCACCCGAGAACATATCCAACAACGCCATCAAGCCACCAGAGGTCTGCGCCGTCAGGTTGTCGAGCGCATTCACATCCACGCCGGGGAGCACTACATAGCAACCCATGCGGTAGATGAGGACCATCAGCAAGGTAAAGCCCAAGCGGGTGCGGAGTTCCTCAATCCGGAAAATGTTTTTAATCGTTTCAATAAATCTCATAATGCTACATTAAAGGGTTACCGCGCTACCGCCAGCTTTTTCGATGGCCTCAACGGCAGCTTTCGAGAATGCATTGGCAGAAACTTCGATTTTAGCGGTCAATTCACCTTTAGCCAACACTTTTACGAGTTGTTTGTTCGAGATGAATCCGGCAGCGATCAAGTCTTCGATGCCAATTTTCGTCAATTTCTTTTCCGTAGCCAACGCTTGGAGCACGCTCAAGTTGATGGCTTTGTATTCAACACGGTTGAAGTTTTTGAATCCACTCTTCGGCAAACGGCGTTGCATAGGCATTTGACCACCTTCAAAACCGATTTTCTTCGAATAGCCCGAACGCGATTTGGCGCCTTTGTGACCACGGGTGGAAGTGCCACCCAAGCCCGAACCGGAACCGCGACCTACTCTCTTGCGTATTTTAACTGAACCTGCTGCAGGTTTCAAATTATTCAATTCCATAATGTACAATTTTATAAGAATTACTTAACAACTTCGACAAGGTGTTTTACCTTGTTAACCATTCCCAAGATTTGGGGAGTGTCATTGTGCTCCACCACTTGGTTCATTTTTTTCAAACCGAGTGCGTCCAAGGTTCTTTTTTGGTCTTTCGGAGCACCGATTCTACTTTTGAGTTGTTTTACTTTGAGTGTAGCCATTGTCTTTCTTATTTACCAGTGAATACTTTTTCGATCGAAACTCCACGATTTTGCGACACCATATAGGCGTCACGCATCTCAGAAAGCGCCAGGATGGTGGCCTTTACCAAGTTGTGGGGGTTCGACGAACCTTTCGACTTTGCCAACACGTCGGTGATACCTACGCTCTCCAACACGGCACGCATAGCACCACCAGCCTTTACTCCGGTACCGGTAGTAGCCGGTTTCAGGAGGACTTCGGCACCGCGGAACTTAGCGGTTTGCTCGTGAGGAACGGTACCCTTGCGTACAGGCACTTTGATCAAATTCTTTTTGGCAGCTTCCGTACCTTTGGCGATAGCGGAAGTCAACTCACCGGCTTTACCCAAGCCCCAGCCTACGATGCCGTCTTCGTTGCCGACAACGACAATCGCCGAGAAGGTAAAGGTACGGCCACCTTTGGTAACTTTCGTAACACGGTTAACGGCTACCAGTCTGTCTTTCAATTCACTTTCGTTA
>JAGCZK010000038.1 GCA_017960065.1 Paludibacteraceae bacterium | reverse complement strand
CCCGTACATGCGCCAGGGCCTGACGCTTCGCTTCGAGGGCAAGGTGGCTTCGCGTCCGTATATCCAAATGACCATCGAGCTGATGCGCCATTTCGGCGCTCGCGTCGATTGGCAGGGCGACACGATCACCGTAGCCCCCGGCAGTTACCGGCCGGCCTCCTATACGGTCGAATCCGACTGGTCGGCGGCCTCGTACTGGTACGAAATAGTGGCCCTTTCGGCCGACCCCGACGCCTGGGTGTCGCTGCCCGGCTTGCAGTCCGACAGCCTGCAGGGCGACAGCTGCGTGGCCGACTGGTTCGCCCGCCTGGGCGTAAGCACCGAATACCACAGCGAGGGGGTGGTGCTTCGCAAAACCCAAGCCGACAAGTCGCCGCTCCAGCTCGACTTTTCGCTGTCGCCCGACCTGGCCCAAACCTTGGTGGTGACCTGCTGCCTGCTCGGCGTGCCGTTCGAATTTTCGGGGCTCGAGTCGCTCAAGATCAAGGAAACCGACCGCATCGCCGCATTGTGCAGCGAATGCGCCAAACTCGGCTTTGTGCTCGAAGAGCCGGCCCATGGCTGCCTTCGTTGCGACAGCCGTCGCCCGGCCGTGCCCTGCCAGGCCGAAATCGAAACCTACGACGACCACCGCATGGCCATGGCCTTTGCGCCGGCAGTGTTGACCGGTACGGCCCTGAACATCCTTTGCCCGGGAGTGGTGAGCAAGTCCTATCCCGATTTCTGGAAAGAATTTGAGCAAAGCGCCCGGTGATTTTTTTGAAAAAAAGCGCAAGAAGTTGTAACTTTGCAGACCGAAACAAAACCTCCAACCCTACACGAATATGAAAGATATGGAAACCCTCTCGGTGGCGATTGCCTGCGACCACGCCGGGTATGAAATGAAAGAAGAGCTCAAACGCGTGTTCGAAAGCCGCCTGTTCTCGCTCAAAGACTACGGCACCTTTTCGACCGACAGCATGGACTATCCCGACACGATCCATCCCATGGCATCGGCCGTCAACAAAGGACAGTTCGATTTCGGCATCGCCATTTGCGGTACGGGCAACGGGGTGAGCATGACGGCCAACAAATATCCCAATGTGCGCGCCGCCCTCTGCTGGAAGAACGAAATCGCCAAGCTGGCTCGCCAGCACAACGACGCCAACATCCTGTCGATGCCGGCCCGCTTCATTTCGCAAGCCGAGGCCGAGCAGATGGTGGAGACGTTCTTCACCACCGATTTCGAAGGCGGACGTCACATCCAGCGCGTCGATAAAATCTCAAAATTGCAGTAATTTCTCCCGTCAGGGGACCAGTTTGGAAATGTCTTTGCCGAAGCGTTGCAACTCGCGCACGACGGTCGAAGACAGTTCTTTCAGTTCGGGGTCGGCCGGCAGCCAGATAGTTTCGATGCCGAACAGACTGAAGTTGACTTGGGCGATTTGGCTTTCGTAGGCCAGATCGCTTTCGTTACGGATGCCTCGTATAATGCACGAGGCATTTTTTTGTGCCACCAAATCGGCCGTCAGGGTGTGGTAGGCCAGTACCTCGACGCGCGGATTGTCGGCATAGAGCGCACGCAAGTGCTCCAACCGCTCCTCGCAGTTTTTTTCGGACTTGTCGCTGTTGACGCCGATGGCGATGATCACGCCGTCGAACAGCCGCAGGGCGCGGCGCACGATGTCGGCGTGTCCGATGGTGAAGGGGTCAAACGACCCGGGGAACAGCGCAGTGTGTATGGTCTTCTTTTTTGTGGTCATCGGCAGCAAAAATACGTATTTTTATTGACAAAGGCGTACTAAAACAACAGAAAATCCCGTACCTTTGCGTCACATACAATTCAACACGCCTATGGAAACAGCCACGCTTTACCAGTGTTTCGAGCAGCACCCGGTGATTTGCACCGATACGCGCAACCCCATCAAGGACTCTCTGTTTTTTGCGATGAAAGGGGCCAATTTTAACGGCAACGCCTACGCCAAAAGCGCGGTGGAGCAGGGCTGTGCCTACGCCTTTGTCGATGAGGCGCAGTATGCCGACGGCGAGCGGATCCTGCTGGTCGATGACTGCCTCAAGGCCTTGCAAGACCTGGCGCGGTTCCATCGTCGGCGCTTGGGTACCCGCATCATCGGCATCACGGGCACCAACGGCAAAACCACCACGAAGGAACTGGTTTCGACGGCGTTGGGCGCTTCGTACGAGGTGCTTTACACCCAAGGCAACCTCAACAACCACCTGGGCGTGCCCCTGACGCTGCTCAGGCTCCGTCCGTCGCACCAGCTGGCGGTCATCGAGATGGGGGCCAACCATCCGGGCGAAATCCGGACGCTCGTCGATATCGTCGAGCCCGATTTCGGACTGATCACCAATGTGGGCAAGGCGCATCTCGAGGGCTTCGGCTCGTTCGAGGGGGTGAAAAAGACCAAAGGCGAATTGTACGATTTCCTGGCCTCGAAAGGGTGTCGCGGTTTTGTCAATGCCGACAGCGCCGACCTGATGTCGATGGCCCGCGAGCGGGGCTTGCAGCTGATTCCTTACGGCGAAGGTGCCGACAATTATGTGCAGGGCCGTGTGGCGGCCGCCGACCCCTACATTACGGTCGATTGCACTTGTTTCGACGAGCGGATTTCCATTCCGACCCATTTGATCGGCACTTACAACCTGCCCAATGTGCTGGCGGCCGTGTGCGTGGCGCGTTATTTCGATGTGCCTTTGAAAAAAATTGCGGCGGCCCTGCAGGCGTACCAACCCTCCAATAACCGTTCGCAATTGCTGAAGACGCAGCGCAACACCCTGATTGTGGATGCCTACAACGCCAACCCGACGTCGATGGCGGCCGCCATTCATAATTTTGCGGCGATCACCGCCCCCGACAAGATGCTGATTTTGGGCGACATGGGCGAGTTGGGCGCCGACAGCCCCGCCGAGCACCGCAAGGTGCTGGACCTGTTGCACCAAAACGGGTTTGAACAGGTATGGCTGGTGGGTCCAAAGTTTGCCGCCGAAGACCAGGCATACCGGCATTTTGCCAATGTGCAGGAAGTGCAGGCCGAGTTGCAGGCGCAACCCGTTCAGGGCAAAACCATTCTCATCAAGGGCTCCAACGCCCAAAAACTGTTTACCCTGCCCGAGAGCCTGTAACCTTCACCGGCAATCCCGTTCCTCCCGATAACAAGAAACCCCGTCGTGCCTCCAACACAACGGGGTTTTAATTTTTCAACTCCTCAAATTTTCAAATCTAAAAATACATCGGTATAAACAGCGATATAATCAGATTGTTGTATCTCGGGTCGTACAATTCTTTCCGGTTGAGGCCTTCGTTGTAGTACTCGTTTTTGTATCGGCCGATGAGGCCCCATTCGTAGGCCACGCGCACGCCGATGCTCTTGTAGGTGTAGCTGACACCCAAGTACCAGGTGATGTCAAACGCTCGCTGTATATTGTCCTCTTCGCCGATACCGTAAAACTCGTACGAATCGTTGTCTTTTTTGCCTTTGTCATTGATATAATGGAAACTAACCAAATCTTCGAAATAGAGCGCAAAGCGCGGTCCGGTATGCAGGCGCACGTATTGTTTGTATCCCACATTCATACCAAACACGGGCATCAGGTAGAACGGCATGGTCAGTCTGAACCTGGAGGCGTAGTCGTATTGGCTGCCAAATATCTTAGGCTCACCATAATTGTTGTGGACGACATCGAAGTAAAAGTCGTCTGTTTTATATTTGCCGTAGGTTACGTCCATGCCAAACCCCAGGTCCAGTCCGATCGGGCCCCATACGGGGATGATGCCGCCCATCGAAAACTCTCCGCCGTTTAGCGAGAACGGAGTGGTCCAAGGCACGCCCGCCCAGTTGTCTTGTTTGTGCGGGTTGGTGTAGGTCGGCCGCTGGTAGCCAAATTCAAGATACAATGCTCCGCCGCAGTCGAACAAGTCGGACCGGTTGTCTTTGTTGTTGACAAGCGAGTAGCTTTCGGCTTGGTCGTACAGCGTAAACATATTGTTTTGCGTGGTTTTGGGCGTGGGCGCAGGCTCGGGCTTGGCGGCCGGTTGCTGCGCTTGAGGCTGGGCCTGTGGCTGCTGTGTTTGCTGTGGCTGCTGTGTTTGCTGGGGCTGTGCGGTCGCCGGGGTTTGCGGCTGCGCCGTTGACTGGGGTTCTACGGGCGGTTGCGGCTCGGCGGTTTGTGTGCCCGTTTCGGCCTTTTTGAGGCAGGCGGTGGCTACATAGCCCACTTGCCCTTGGTAATCGACGATGGCCCAGTCGCCATTGACCACATAGACTTGCACTTCGCCTTTCGGGGCAATCTGCCCGATGACTTTGCCCTCGGCGGTAGGAGCGTCATAGACGCTGGCTGCAATGGGCAGCACCGAAACGTATTTGTCGAGCGCAAACGCCGCAGTCGCCATGCACAAGAGCAATCCTATAATGAACGGTATTCTTTTCATAACGGTATGATTCTTAGAGTGTTATTCTAAAGGATATAGAAAAATTTGCTGAAAGTCAGTGAGTGGGAGTTGGTCGGGCGGCAGTTTTTGAACTTGAGCGTCCGGGTGCTTCCGTTACGCTCCACCGTAATGGTGCCGTAGAAGTCTCTTCCTCTGCTGATGTGCCGTTTTTCGGTACATTTGACCGAAACGATCTTGTCCCCTTTCTGCAAACCGCTCTCACGCACCACGTCCGAGCGCTGGTCCACGCCGCGCACGATGTTCTGCATGTCGGTGACAATGCCGAAGTTGAGCAGCGAGTAGTTTTCGTAGAACTTCTTGTTGTTGGGGGTTGCCGATTCGTAGTACTCCAACGCCTTGCTGTCGAGCGGATGGCGCACGTAGTCAACGGCCTTGCGGTACAGGGCGTCCACGTTCGAGTCGGTGTTGTTGTGGTAGTTGTATTTCATTTGCCAAATCATGGGCAGGGTGCGTTGCCCCATGCGGGCGGCTTCCAAAATCGACACTTCGAGGTAGGCGTCGGTGGTGGAGGTCTTTTGGGTGTAACCGCCTGTCTTTACGGTTTTGTAGTCGTTGGTGGTGATACTGCCCAGGTAGGCGCCCTTCCAGCCGTAGATGGGTGTGCTTGAACTGCCCGTCTGCACGTGTTGCACCTGTTCGGGGACGTAGGTGTATTCCACACTCTTGTTGGCGTCTTTGGTCAGGGTAATCAGGATGTCGGGGTTGACCTCGTCGCGGGTCATGCCCATGCGCCGGAAGTTGTCGCCGATGATTTCCATCAGTTCGCGGTCGGCCAGCACGTCTTCGCTCAAAATCAGGTAGTCGTAGGTTTTGAAGTTGTGCCAGTTGACGTCTTTGTCGGTGCGGATGACGATGTTGTCAGGAATCTCGCGCCGTTTGCTGTTCCAGCTGCAGTACATGGGGTTGAACCCGACCGCCTGCATCCATATCGGCAGCTCTGCGGCCGTGAGGTTGGCGATGCGTTTGACACCGTCGGTACGGGTGTAGCCGACCTGGTGGTCGCCCCGTTCGGCCAGCATGGCGCGGGCGGTGGCGGCACGCATGCCTTGGGCGCTTTGGCCGTCAACCGACTCGAGCCGCGAGCCGTAGGGCAGGTTGGCGTCCGACCATTGCCATTCGTAGTACTGTGGCGAGCCGGCGGGCTGCACGCCGGTCAGCTGTAAAATATACTGTACGGCCTTGATGTCGGAGGTTCGGATGCCGCTGCCCCAGGTGATGGTGGGGTATTCGGAGTCCCACCACCCGAAGTTTTCGATGCCGACAGGCGGATTCTGAGCGCTTGCCAGACAGCACAGGCCCAGCAAAGCCACGAGTAATGTGCGTTTCTTCATGTTGTTAGGAGAGTTTCGTTTTTTATGTTGTCGCTAATAAAGCGCAAGATAGCAAAAAAAAAGTGAATATGCGCGCGCAAACCGGAAATTTTTGCAAAAGTATTGCGCTTTTTGAGGCGGAGTCAAACAATCTGTCGTCCGGGAGTTTTGTGTTTTCGTGTCGAAATTGTAAATTTGCGAGGCAATATCTTAATTCTTAACCCGTATATGTGTAAGGTTCAGGTCCCTCCATAAAAGACTAAACCCGCGCGTTTGAGAACTCAGGGACGCACGGGGATTACATCGCAAAAGTACAGACATTTTCTTAATTCTACAATTTTTTATGAAGAAAAATCACAATGAAATACACCGACTATGAAAAAGCGTTTTCCCGGGCGAGGCTTGACAAATATCTTCAATCCTGTGGTGGAGACAAGTTGGCTGCTCTTGCCTTATATCGCTTCAATGTGAAACTTTGTCAGAAATTTTATGGGATATTGAATATCTTCGAAGTTGTCCTCAGAAATTCAATCAGTGAGCATTACAAATCTTATTTTTCAGATACCGATTGGATTCTCCATCAATTGAATCAAGGCGGAATGTTAGAGTTTTATCCTCAAAAAAGTACCGTCTTGAATGTGATTTCAGATTTGAAGAATTCAGGCCGATACACCAATGATAGAGTTGTTTCTTCTGTTTCGCTGGGGTTTTGGATTTATATGTTTACAAAGGTTCCTTTTTTGCGGGGAGGACAGTCGTTGTTGAATATATTCCCGTCAAAGGCACATGGTCTTGGACAAAGGGCAATTTATAACGAGTTAAGGACGATAAAGGCATTTCGTAATCGCATTGCCCATCACGAGGCTATTTGTTTTGATGAGTTTGGAACAAAAAGTACGGCATTCGTGAGGGACAACTATGCGTTGCTATTCAAATATGTTCAATTTCTCGGGTATTCAGAATGTCAATTGTTTTATGGATTAGACATATTCCCGGATGCGGTATTGCGAAAGATAGACAATCTTTAGTCCCAGGGTTTTGTGTTTTTGTGCGTGGGGGGTGTGTGACGCAGTTGTTGCCGACGAAATATTGTCTGGATTTTGGTTTTTATGTGTGGAAATCGTATTTTTGTCGTTGATATATCAAAAAGAATGGAGTACACGCGTAGAACGACCAACCCGGTGCAGGTGGGCCGGTTGCAGATTGGAGGCGGTGCGCCCGTGCGGCTGCAATCCATGCTCAACACTTCGACCAACGATACCGGGGCCAGTGTGGAGCAGGCGATTCGCATTGTCCGTGCCGGAGGCGAGTTGGTGCGCGCCACCACCCAAGGGGTGAAGGAGGCCGCCAACATGGCCCTGATCCGCCGCGAGCTCGACCGTCGCGGCTACGAAGCCGTTCCGCTGGTGGCCGACGTGCACTTCAACCCCAAAGTGGCCGATGAGGCCCTGCTGCACTGCGAAAAAGTGCGCATCAATCCGGGCAACTACGCCCAAACCTACGACGAAATCGAACAAAAATTCCCGGCCTTTTTGCAGGCCTGCCGTGCCCACGGCACCGCCATCCGCATCGGCGTGAACCACGGTTCGCTGAGCCGCCGCATGCTCGACCGCTACGGCGACACGCCCGAAGGCATGGTGGCTTCGTGCATGGAGTTTCTGCGCATTTGCCAGCGCGAGGGCTTCGACCAGGTGGTGCTTTCGGTCAAAGCCTCCAACACCCGCGTCATGGTCTATACCGTGCGTCAGTTGGTGCGCGCCATGGAGGCCGAAGACATGCATTACCCCCTGCACTTGGGGGTGACCGAGGCCGGTGCCGGCGAAGACGGCCGCATCAAATCGGCGGTGGGCATTGGCACGCTGCTGGCCGAAGGCCTGGGCGACACCATCCGCGTGTCGCTGAGCGAGGCCCCCGAAGCCGAAATCCCGGTGGCGCGGCGCATTGTCGCACTGTCGGCGAAAACGCCCGCTCCGGCCGGTCCGCTCGAATACCGCCGCCGCTGCCCGGCAGCAGGACAGGTGCGGGTGATGGCCGATGGCAGCGAAATTCCCGCCGGCTGGCAAGTGGTGGAGGCGGGGCAGCCCGTTGCGGGCGATGCCCCTGCGGTCGTGCATTGGCGTTATGATAATGCTGATTTTGAGGAGTTTATCCTCGAAGGCGCCGTGGCGACCGGCCGCTATTTTATCAACGGTGATGCCGACGGGTTGTGGATCGAAGCCCCGAAGATCGCCCCCGAAAGCGTGCGGCGCTATGGCTACGACCTGTTGCAGGCCACGCGTGCCCGCATGAGCAAAACCGAATACATTTCGTGCCCCACTTGCGGGCGCACCCTCTTTGATATGGAAACAACGCTGGCCCGCGTCAAGGCGGCAACCGCCCACCTGTCGCACCTCAAAATCGGCGTGATGGGCTGTATCGTCAACGGCCCGGGCGAAATGGCCGACGCCGACTATGGCTATGTGGGGGCCGGCCGCGGCACCATCAGCCTGTATCAGGGCAAAACCTGCATCGAAAAGAACATTCCCGAGGCCGAAGCGGTCGGCCGCCTCATTGCCCTGATCAAACAGTACGGCGACTGGCGCGAGCCCTTATCCAATCCCGAAACAATTCAAACAAACTAAGTATATGAAAAAGATTCTGCTTCTTTCGATTTGCTGCGCCTGGTTCGCAGTGGGTCAGGCGGCCGACCCCAGTCTGGTTGCCATGAACAAGGGTACCGATTATGCCCGTCTGTCCGACAACAAGAACATGCTTTTGCGCGGCAATTATCAAACCGGTAAGGAAGACACCCTGCTGATTTTCAACAAGATGTCCGTGTCGCCGCTCGAGCGCATCGAAGCCTTCCGCTTCAGTCCCGACGAAAAACGCATCCTGTTGCGCGCCGCCGACCGCGACTACTATGTCTATACGTTCGAAACCAAGCGTTGCGAAAAGCTTTCGAACAAGGGCCTGCAAACCCAGCCGACCTTTTCGGAAGACGGCAATTACGTGGCCTTCCTGCGTTTGGGCGACGTTTATTTCACCAACCTCAACACCCGCAAAGAGGTACGGGTGACCAACAACGGTACGGGTGCGGTTCCCACGGGCGACTATGTGGCCCAAGCCTACGGAACGGGAGCCTACATGAACTTCTCGCCCGACAGCCGTTTTCTGGTTTACGCCAAAAACCACCACATCTACCTCTACAACATCCCCGGCAACTGGACCTACGACGCCTTGCTGCCCGATCAGGACATCTTCATTTCGCAGTTGCTGTGGACCAGTCGCAACGATGAGTTTCTGGTGGCCTACCTGCACCGCGGCCAAACCGAGTTGAGCATCGTTAAAATCACCATCGACGACCCGATTTCCAAAACCAAGGTGAATAAGATTGTCAACTACAAGGAAGCGCGCTACATCGCTCCTTCGAATGCCAGCGGTATGCTGATGCTCAACCGCAAAAGCTTTGCGCTGTTGCAAAACAAAAACAGCTACAACCACCTGGTGGTTTATACGCTCGATGGCAAGCGCATCGGCCAGATGGGCGACGGCAAGTACGACGTCACCAAACTCTACGGCTACGATGCCAAGAACCGTGTCATCTACTACCAGTCCAACGAAAACGGACAGGGCAACCGCGGCGTCTTCAGCATCGACCTCGACGGCCGCAAACGCTCGCTGGCCGACGAAGCCGGTACCAACGACGCGGTGTTCTCTTCGGATTTCAAATACTTCGAACTGACCTACAGCAACCGTACCACGCCGCACTCCTATTCGGTACGCGGTGCCGACGGCAGCCTGGTTCGCGAGTTGTCGCAAGACACCTTCAGCGCCGATATCGTGCGTGAGGAAGCCGAGTTTGAAGGAGCCAAGGGCTGGATCATGTACAAGAAGGGCAACAAAAAAGGCCCGATTGTGATGAGCATCGAAGACAACCGCAACCAATGGATGCAAGACTTCTCCTACTACCTGGCCGATCAGGGCTGTGTTGTTGCCTGCGTGCACTATAACAAGGAAATGGGCACCGGCCTCAAGGTGTATCCGCGTTATGCCGACGCCTATCTCAACGCTTCGGCCTGGTTGATCCGTCACGGCTACGGCGACGGCAAGCACGTCTTCATGATGGGCAACCGCATGGCCGGCGGAGTGGTGCTGGCCACCATGCTGCATCCCGAATCCATCGTGACCGGAGGCATCGTCATCTCGCCGGTGACTAACTTGGTGTCGTACAAGGCCGCCGAGCTCGAATCGATGCTCAACATCGACAACTCGACCTTTACCGACCGCATTGTCAATTATGTCAAGAAAGCTGGCAAGGTGCGTGGCAAACTGATGCTGATGCACACCATCAACGACGGGTACTTCAATGTGGAGGACACCTACCGGATGGTGGAGCAGTTGCGCGATTTGGGCATGGATGCCGACATCCAGGTGATGCCGGCCCGCGACGAGAGCATGTCGGGCAACCAGTTGCAGCCCACGCTCTTTAATCAGATTCTGCGTTTTGTAAAAACCAATTCGAAATAAAAGCAACCGTTAATCTGTCTTGGCAATGCGGCGCGTAGTATTTGCAATAGGGACCGGCCTGATGCTGTTGGCGCTTTCCGCCTGTGGCGGGCAGCCTTCGGGCAAGTCGGTCGCCACCCCTATCCCGGTGGAGATCCAAACCATCAGCAGTTGCGACAACCTCTCGGGCCGCAGCTATGTGGGCGTGGTGGTTTCGGAGGTGGCGGTTCCGTTGCGTTTCACTTTGGGAGGAACGCTGACGGCGGTGTATGTGCACAACGGGCAGCGGGTGCGCAAAGGCGACCTGCTGGCACAAGTCGATGACACGCAGGCCCGCTCCATGCACGAGAGTGCGATGGCCACGCTGCGGCAGGCCGAAGACGGCTACAACCGGCTCAAGAAAGTGTATGACCAGGGAGGCGTTACCGAAGTGCGCTGGGTGCAGATGGAAACCGATCTGGCCAAGGCCCGCAATGCCGAGATTATGGCCCGCCAGTCGCTCGAAAACTGCTCGCTCCGTGCTCCGCGCGACGGCGTGGTCAGTGGCGCCGAAGCCCCGGTGGGGACCGATATGGCACCGATGGCGGTATTTGCCTCCATTTTGGACTTGAGTCAGATGATGGTCGAGTTTTCGGTTGCGGAAAACGACATCAACCAGATCAAACCCGGCCTGATGGCCGTAGCCACTTTTCCGGCCGAAGGCCAACAGAAACTGTCGGTTAAAGTTACAGACAAATCGTTGATAGCCAACCCGATGGGTCACACCTACAAGGTCAAGGCGCGCATTCTCGACGCCGACCGGCTCTCCAATTCCCTGATGCCCGGCATGGTGGCCAAAGTCAATGTCGGTGCCATCGGCCGGGCCGGAGTGGTGATTCCGGCC
Organism: Paludibacteraceae bacterium; assembly: GCA_017960065.1. Lineage (GTDB taxonomy): Bacteria > Bacteroidota > Bacteroidia > Bacteroidales > Paludibacteraceae > Enterocola. The sequence continues at coordinate 18,474 of JAGCZK010000038.1, read as the reverse complement.
TCCTGCGTGCAGACCGTGCAAAACGGATTGAGCGTGTGGGTGGTGCGCGATTCGGTGGCCGACCGCCGGCTGATAGAAGTGGGCGAATATGTCCAAAACGGGGTGCTGGTGACCGAGGGCCTGCACGACGGCGAAATCGTCGTGGTGGAAGGAGGCCAGAAACTTTATACCGGCGCCAAAGTTCGTTATTGATAAGCCTATGTCCGCCAGCCGAAATATGGTCGAATCGTTCATGCGGAACCACCTGCTGGTGTTTTTCTTCGTCTCGATGCTGTTGCTTTTCGGCTTCATCGCCCTGCCGCGTATGAACAAAAACGAGTTCCCCTCCGCCGAGATCCGCGTGGCGGTGGTGGCGGTGGTGTATCCGGGCGCTACGGCCGAGGAAATCGAAAGTCAGGTAAGCTCCAAGGTGGAGAACTACCTGTTCACCTTTTCGGATGTGGACAAGAACCGGACGTACTCGTACAGCCGCGACGGTATGCTCTACATTTTTGCGACCCTGGTGCAGGGGGTGGACAATGCCGCCCTTACCTGGTCGCGCATACGGCAGGGCCTGCGGCTGTTCCAAACGACCGATCTGCCCCAAGGGGTGTTGGCCACCGCGGTGGTCGATGATTTCGGCAATTCGTCTTCGCTGCTGCTGGCCATCGAAAGCGACGGCCATCCCAGCCGCGAACTGCGGGCCTACACCGACCGCCTGTGCGACCGGCTGCGTACCATCCGCAGCATGGGCAACATCAAGGTCTTGGGCGAACAGCGCGAAGAAGTCGCGATTCTGATGGACCCCGCCCGTCTGACCCAATACGCCGTTTCGCCTTCGGTGGTTTCGACCGAACTGGCCGCCCATGGTATCCGGACCATCTCGGGCCGGGCCAGCAATACCGAAGGCTCGGCGATTATCCATGTGTCGATTCCGTTCGAAGACATGTACACGCTCAGCGAGCTGATTGTCTATTCCGATCCGGTGTCGGGGCAGTCGGTCCGTCTCAAAGACGTGGCCACCCTGCAGCGCCGCTATCAGGAAGACCGGCCATACGTGTCCTACACCAACGACTCGATTTCGAATGCCGGATGTGTCATCCTGTCGATGGAGATGCGTCCGGGCAACAATGTGGTGCATTTCGGCAGCGAGGTCGAGAAGGAAATCTCGGCCTTTCAGGCATCGATTCCGCCCGATATCCACATCCATCGCATTACCGACCAGCCCAAGGTGGTTGACCGTTCGGTCCGTTCCTTTTTGATGGACCTGCTCGAGGCCATGATTGTGGTCGTGGTGGTGATGCTGATGCTCTTCCCGCTGCGGACGGCCCTGGTCAGCTCGACTTCGGTGCCGGTCTGCTTTTGTGCGGCCTTTGCCATCATGTATGCCCTCAACATCGAACTCAACACCGTCACCCTGGCGGCGCTCATTGTGGTGCTGGGCATGATTGTCGACGATTCGGTGGTGGTCATCGACGGCTATTCCGACCTCTTGACCGAAGGGCATTCGCGCTGGTACAGCGCTTCGGTTTCGACCTCCAAACTCTTGTCGTCGATGCTGATTGCCACCTGTTCGATTTCGGCCATGTTCTTCCCCATGCTCAAGTTTCTGAAGGGCGACATTCGCGATTTCGTCAACCTCTTTCCCTGGACGATTTTCATCGTGCTGACCTGCAGTTACCTGTATGCCGTTTGGGTGATTCCGTTTATGTCGGCCATGGTCATCCGACCCGTGTCCAAAAAACGGATGTCGCCGATCGAAAAGGCGCAGGACCGCTTCTTCGGATATTTGCAGGCCGCCTATCGCACCTTGCTCGACTGGTGTTTCAAACACAAAAAGACCACCTTGTTGGTGCCCATCGTTTCGGTGCTGTTGGGCGTGTTCCTGTGCACGCAACTCAACTTCCAGCTGTTCCCCAAAGCCGAGCGCGACTGCCTGGCCGTCGAAATCCACCTCTCGGCCGGGGCTTCGTTGCAAGAAACCGCCCAGGTGGCCGACTCGCTGGCCAAGGTCTTGCAAGCCGACCCCCGGGTCTTGTCCATCACGCAGTTTGTCGGCATGTCGTCGCCCCGTTTCCACATGACATACGCGCCGCAGATGGCCAACAGCGCATACGCACAGTTTATCGTCAACACCACCTCCGAAAAGGCGACCAAGGAGTTGATGAAGATTTATCCGCAGCGCTACGAGAATCATTTTCCGAAGGCTCAGATCCGCTTCAAGCAGATGGATTACCAAGTCTTGCGGTCGCCGGTCGAAATCCGCCTCTACAGCGAGGATTACGAGTCGATGCTGCCCGTGCGCGACTCCGTTTTGCGCCTGATGAAAGAGACGCCCGAGTTCTGTTTCGTCCAATCCGATATCGATGAGGTGGAGGAACTGGTCGAGGTGGTGCTCGACCCCGATGTGTCGAACCGCATGGGAATCAGCCAGGCGACGCTTTCGGTCTATCTGGCCGGAGCCATGACCGGTAGTCAGCTTACCTCTTATTGGGAAAACAATTACGAAGTGCCGCTTACGGTTTATACCGAAGGGGTACACGATATTGATTATGAATCACTTGGTGACTTGCTGATTCCGACGGCCGAGCCGGGGGTCTGGGTGCCTTTGCGCCAAGTGGCCCATCTCGAGCCCCGCTTCCATCACAGCCAGCTGCCGCACCGCAACGGCCGGCGTTGCATCACCGTCGGCGCCGATGTGGTGCCGGGTGCGTCGCAGTCCAAATCGTTCAACCGCCTGGTCAAACAGGTGGCGCAGCTTCCGCTGCCCGAAGGCGTGACCTGGAAACCGGGTGGCAGCAAGGAAGTGATTGCCAACACCCTGTCGGGCATCATCTGGTCGGTGGTGGCGGCCATTGTGGTCATGTTCCTCGTGTTGGTGATTCACTACAAGAAGTTGGGAATCTCGCTGTTGAGCATCTCTCAAAGCATGTTGTGCCTGTTTGGCGCAGCATTCGGCCTCTGGATTTTCGGCCTCGATTTGGGCATTACCGCCATACTGGGCGTGATTTCGCTGATCGGCATCATTGTACGCAACGCCATCATCATGTACGACTACATCGACGAGCTGATTGTCAAACACCATCTGCCGGTGAGCGAAGCGGCCTATCAGGGGGGCTTGCGCCGTATGCGGCCGATATTCCTGACCTCGGCCACGACCGCCTTGGGCGTGGTGCCGATGATTATGGCGCGGACCTTGCTGTGGATGCCCATGGGCGTGGTGATTTGCTTTGGCACCCTCTTTACCCTGCCGATGGTGGTGACCGTCTTGCCGGTGGCCTACAGCGTGGTGTTCGACCGGCAGGTCCGTCGCAAGGAGCGGATGAAAAAGGCCCAGACCAATTTTGACCATCTGCTCGAGGTGCGCGATGAGAAAATCGAGGCTTTCAACGAAAAACAAGAAAAAAAGCATAAAAAGGAATGAAAAAGAGTCTGCTGTCGGTTCTCCTGTGTCTGGTGCTTGCTTCGCTGCATGCCGAAGTGGTTCCCTTGGATTCCTGCCTGTCGTGGGCCCGGTCCAACAACGCCGCCTTGCAGGCGTCGCGTTGGGAGGTGGAGGCGTCGCAAGAGTTGCAACGGCAGGTCTTTACCAAATTTTTCCCGCAAGTCGATGCCACCGCACTGGGGTTTATGGCGGTCCGGCCGATGGTGTCGGTCGATGTGCAGACCCTTCCGCAGACCGAGTTGGGCCGTAACCTGGTCCAGCTGTTGTACGATTTTGCCCGCGAGCTCGATCCGAATACCCAGGTGTCGCAGCGTATCGACCTGATGCAGCAGGGGTTTTCGGTCGGCGGCAAACTGGTGCAGCCACTTTATGCGGGCGGACGGATTGTGACCGGCCACAAACTGACCCAACTGGGTGTCCGGGCGGCCGAAGAAAAGTCGGCGATGACCGAGCGCGACCTGTTGCAGGAAGTGGAGGAAACCTATTGGATGGTGGCCGGTCTGCAAGAAAAACGCGCCACCCTGCAGGCGGTGATGAACCTGCTCGATACCGTGTCGCATGTGGCCGAAACGGCGTACGGGGCCGGATTGGTGTCGAACAACGACCTGTTGCGGGTCAAGCTCAAACGCAACGAAATGGAAACCAAGCAGTTGCAGCTCGAAAACGGCATCCGGCTCGCCACCAAGTTTCTGTGCCTGCAAGTGGGACGCCCCTACGAGGGCGAATGGGAGTTCGAACCCTTTGACACCACGTTGGTAATGGTGGCTCCGGTCGATACCTTCGCCATCGAATCCCGTCCCGAGTACGAGTTGCTGTCGCTCAACGTGCAGGCCGAGCAGTTGCAAAAACGGCTGACCATGGGCGAGGCGCTCCCCCTGGTGGCCCTCACGGCCTTTGGCGGCTATTCCGATTTTTATGGCAGTGGAAACGCCAATCTGGTGGGGCTGCTGACCTTGCAGATTCCGCTGACGCAATGGTGGGAGATGAGCCACAAGCTGAAGATCCACGACATTCGTATCCGTCAGGCCGAGTCGATGCAAGACGATTTGCGCCGGAAGATGTTGTTGCAGAACGAGCAGGTGTATATGCAGCTGACCGAAGCGGTGCAGCTCATGCGCGAGCGCGAAAGCTCGCTCGAAATGGCCACCGAAAACTACCGCCTCTCGTTGCTCAACTACGAGGCGGGCATGGCCACCATGAGCGAGCTGCTCGAAAGTTATGCGCTGCTATTGTCGGCGCACGACAACTGCACCGATTCGCGCATTGCCTACCGCTCGTCGCTCCGCAGATTCAATGATTTGAACCGGCAACCGTAAACCTCGCCCGGAGGTGAGGTCTAATAATGAAAATCGCTGCCGCCGACAAATTCGCGGATGAGCGAATTGAGCGGAATGATGTGGTCGGGAATCGGCTTGAAGTATTGCAGCAACCGTAGCAGACGCGAAGCCTCGGGATAGGCGTCGGAGTCTTGCGGCACCTCGTTGAGGGCAGTCTCCGCCTGCGATTTCAGCGCAAAGGTTTCGGTAATCAGCGCCGAGTTGAAAATGGCGTCGGCATTCTCCTGGAAGGGGAAAATCCATTTTTCCTCGCCACGGCGTACGCTCGGCCAGCGCAAAATCGTTTTTTCGGCCGGATAGGCGCGGTACTTCATGTCGCGGATGATGCGGCGCAGCAGGCGCGTGTCGGTGGTCGGAATCCGGGTGTGGTTGTTGATGGTCAGCGTGGTCAGGGCCGAAGCGTAAATCAAGAACTTGTTTTCGGGCGGAATGGTGGCCGTCAACTCGGGGTTCAGGCCGTGAATGCCCTCAATCACCAGCACCTCCGACGGTTTGAGCGAATACTTGGGCCGTTTGAACTCGCGCTTGCCCGTTTCGAAATTGTAGGTAGGCGGTTGGATTTCCTTTCCGGCAATTAGGTCGCCCAGCTGTTGGTGGAAAAACTCAAGGTCGAGGGCGTAGAGCGATTCGAAATCGTGCTCGCCGTTTTCGTCGAGCGGGGTGTTCTCGCGGTTGACAAAGTAGTCGTCGAGGGCCAGTACGCGCGGAATGATGCCCGATGCGCCCAGTTGGATGCTCAAGCGCTTGCTGAAGGTGGTCTTGCCCGACGACGACGGCCCGGCAATCAAAATGACCCGCACATTGCCGCGCTTGACGATTTCATCGGCGATGCGGGCGATTTTCTGCTCGTGCAGCGCTTCGGTGACCTTTACCAGCAGCGACATTTGCTTGTCGTCGATTTTGTCAATGTCCGACACATGGTGCAGCCCCAGGATATGGCTCCAGCGCAGGTGTTCCTGGAAGGTGGCGTACACTTTCTGGGCAGGAATGGCCTCTGGCAGGACATTGGGGTCTTTGACACTCGGAATGCGCAGCAAAAAGCCGTCGATGTAAGGCTCCAGCGCATAGAGCTTGAGGTAGCCCGTTGAGGGGACCAGCGTGCCCTGGTAAAAGTCGGGCAGCCCGTCGAGGTCGTAATAGTCGGTATAATAAGTCTTTTGGTTGCGCAGCAGCTCGGCGGTGTTTTCGTTGCCGATTTCCGCAAAATGCTGAATGACCTCTTTGCGGGGTTCGAAATGCCGGTTGTAGGTCAGGTCGGCCTGAATCAGCTCGGCAATGTGCGCATTGAGCGTTGCCAACTGTTTGGCTGTCAGCGAACTGTCGCCCTTGCGGATCGACATCAGGTAGCCGTTGGAAATGGCGTGCTCCACCTCCAGCACATGGTTGGGGAAGCAGTCGTGCAGCGCTTTGTAGATGAGCATGGTCATCGAACGCAGATAGACCCGTTGCCCGCTTGCCGAGCAGACATCGACGAATTCGACGGTGCGGTTGCGGTACAGGGCCGTGTCGAGGGCGGTCAGTTTGTTATTGACGTAAGCGGCCAGAATGTCGCTTTTGAGTTCGATTTTGAGAAGCAGGGCCAGTTCGCGCAGGGTGATGCCGACGGGCGCATTGATGCGTTCGTGGTTGTTTTTGCAGATGATTTCGATTCGGTTTCCTGTCATAGTACTGATTTTTAAATGGTTATAGGGGCGATTCCGGCACAAAATGAGCGAATGCCGTCCGATTTGCGCCGAAGGCTTTCGTAAAATTACAAAAATTTCTTTTATATTTGTATTCCAAAGGGAAACGAAATGATGGGCAACTTTACTTTTTTTGATTTTCTCTGTCTGGTCGGTTCGGCCGGAGTGCTGCTCTACGGACTGAAACTGTTCAGCGAGGGCTTGCAAAAACTCTTCGCCACCCAATTGCGTGCCGGTATCCGGCGAATCAACAAAAGCCGGGTGGTGGGCGGTCTGATCGGTTTTATGATGACCCTGGTGGTCCAGTCGTCTTCGTCGGTGGTCGTTTCGGTCGAGAGTGCGGTCAATGCCGGCATCCTCAACCTGACCCAGGCGGTTTCGCTGGTGCTGGGGGCCAATGTCGGGACGACGGTGTCGGCCTGGCTCGTCGCCATCTTCGGTTATAAACTGACGGTGGCCGTGTGGGTGTTGCCCCTGGTGGCCCTGTCGCTGCCCTTCCTTTTTTCCACCAACGGCCGTCGCAAATCTTTCGGCGAGGTGCTGATGGGCTTCTGCCTGTTGTTTGCCGGCTTCGGCCTGATGAGTTCGCTGATTCCGGAACTGAGCGCACAGCCCGAGCTGCTGGCCTTCTTGTCGCACTACGGACAGGTGGGCATGGGCATGCTGCTGATGTGGGCGCTGATCGGATTCCTGATTGCGGTGGTGACCCAGTCGTCGCTGGCTTCGGTGGTGCTGGTCATGATTCTAAGCTCGAAGGGCTACCTGCCTTTCGAAGTTGCCTTGGCCGCCCTCACCGGTATCAATCTCGGTGCCACGGTCATGCCCCATGTGTCGGCCATCCCGGCCAACTATTCGGCCAAACGGGTGGCCGTGGTGCATAGCCTGTTCAATGCGGTGGGCCTGATTTGGGTGCTGTTGCTGAGCGGCCCGGTGTCGCAGTTTGTGTCGTGGTCTTTGCAGGGGCTTGGGTGGGGCGACCCGACGGCTTTTGCCCGCTACATCCGCGAACTCGACCCCCGCGTGCTGGTGCAGCTGACCGATCCCAACGCCGTACTGACGCCCGCGTTGCTCGAAACCAAAGCCGCCTTTGTCGATTCGCGCTTTTCGTGCGTGTTGGGATTGGCCTTCTTCCATAGTTTCTTCAACCTGGCCACTGCCGTTTTGCTGATCGGATTCGACCGCTACCTCGTCAAACTGGCCTCGTGGATACTGCCCGACCGGCGCGGCAACGAAAAATTCCGCTTGTCGGTGATTGAAGGGGCCATGATGCCGACTTCCGAACTGTCGCTGCTGCAGGCCGATAAAGAAATCGCGGTATTCGCCGAGCGGTGTACCCGCATGTTCGGCATGGTACGGTCGCTATACCGTCAGACCACCGAAGAGGACATCGCGCAAATCTCGGCCCGTATCGCCAAATACGAGGACATCTGCGACCGGATGGAGGTCGAAATCGCCAACTACATCACCCATGTGGCCGAGGGGCGCCTCAACGAAACCGGCAAGCGCAACGTGCATGTGTTCTTGCGGGTGATTTCCGAAATCGAGTCGTTGGGCGATGAGTTTTACGCCATGTCGCGCCACATCTTACGCAAAAACCAGGAGGGGTACGAATACATCGAAGAACTCAACGAGTCGGTCGAAGAGATGTTTGAGTTGGTGGCGCCCTTGCTCAACGGGCTGCTCGAAGTGCTGCGTGCTCCCGACATGGACACCCGCGTACAGGCCGTCACCTCGACCGAGCGTCTGCGCGACCCGGTCTATCAGCGCTACGAAACCCTCAAAATGCAGAATGCCGGCGACATCAAAGAGCACCGGTATCCGTATCTGGCCGGAGTTTCGTACATGGATCTGATGTCGGAGTGTCTCAAGGTGGCCGATACGGTCATCTCGGTGGTTGATCAGTACCGCGAATCTTCTCCGCTCGACTAAGCCGTTTTTTTAAGGAACAGGATCGTATCCGCTGCCGCCCCAGGGATGGCAGCGCAGCAGGCGTTTGATGCCCAGCCAGCCGCCTTTGAACGGCCCGTATTTGGTAACGGCCTCCACCATGTATTGTGAGCAGGTGGGGGTGTAGCGGCACGAGGGCGGCGTCAGCGGCGAAATGCAGTGGCGGTAAAAGTGTACCGGCAGCAGCACCAGCTTTCCCAAAAACTTAAGCAGCGGGTTCATGGTTTTTTCCGAAGAAGTGAAGGCCCAGGCCGATGCCGACATAAACGAGCATGCTGAGCAGCAGCCCGGTGCCGTCGTACGGGTGCCACAGGGCGACAGCCTCGCTCACCACGGCAGCGGCGATGGCAAACACATAGGGCCAGCGTTTGCCGCTCTTAAACGAAAACATCGGAATTTCGCAAACCAGCAGGTAGCACAGCGCCGGAACGACCACCAGGGCGATCAGGGCAACCGCCCAAAGGCGTCCATAGACAAGCTGCTCGGCCAGATGGCTGGTGCTCAGGCCAATCAGCAGCAGGGCGTTGGCCGGGGTCGGAACGCCCAGGAACCCGTGTGTCTGGCGCTCGTCGAGGTTGAATTTGGCCAGCCGGTAGGCCGAAAAGGCCGCGATCAGAAAGGCGCAGTAGGGCAGCAGCTCAACCGGGCTCAACTCCAACGTGTTGAGGCACGGAAACAGCTGGGTTTTCAAGAAACAGTACAGCATCACCGAAGGGGCCAGACCAAACGAAACGACGTCGGCCAAAGAGTCCAGTTCCTTGCCGATGGGCGAACTGACCCCCAGTTTGCGGGCGACAAAGCCGTCGAAAAAGTCAAAGACGGCGGCCAGCAAAATGTAGAGGGTGGCGCCGTCGGTATCGTAATTAAAGGCCTTTTGAACCGCTATGCAGCCGCAGAGCAGGTTGCAGAGGGTAATGATGTTCGGAAGCTGTTTGCGAATCTGTATCATGGTGTGTGCGGATTATTCGGGGAGGTAGCGCTCGGGGTTGGGGGCCGGCGACTGCTGGATGCGTCCCTCGGCGTCGAGCAGCACGTAGGCCGGCAGGGCCCGAAGCCCGAAATCTTCCAAAATGGTCGGGTTGTGCTGGGTGCAGAGGTATTCGATGTAGTCGGAAGGTTTTTCCTTGGGGATTTCGGCCTCGTTGGCATAGACAATGATGAAGCGGCAGCGCTTTTCCCATTTGCGGGCCAGCGTTTTGGCATACGAAATGTCGGACTTGCATTCGATGATCTGGCGGTTGGCGAAGATGAGGTAAGTGGGGCGGTGGGCCTCGTCGGCTGCGAATACCGAGTCGCCTTGCAGGTTGATCCAACCTTCGCCCACGCTTGACCCTACAGCCCCGGCGGTCAGCAGTTTCTTGAAATAACGGGCAATGTCGGCCACGCCCGGGCTGTTGACGGCATCGAGATCGGCCGGGTCCGCTTTGTGCCGCAGCACGTTGTTGATGCGCACCAAATCGGCCAGAGGCACATTTTCGGCCAACACGTCGGGGCGGTCAAAGACTTCGAACACCAGGTCGAAGGCCTCCCACCAGGCCGGATTGGCAAAATCGATGCTGTCGTGGGCGAAAAAGTTATCGATGGCCAGTGCCTGCGAATTCTAGCGGTAAAGGTTGACCAGCATGGCGTAGTTGTAGCGTTTGTAGCGACCGAAAAAGCTGTGCTCGTCGGCCGGAAACTCCTCTTCGAGCCGGTTGACGCCCGCTTCGATGAGTTCGGGCCGTCCTCCCCCGAACAGGCAGTCTTCCCAAACCGAATCGGCGGTTTCGTCAAAGCGGTCGATGAGCAGGTTGAGGTCGTCGGCCGGCGGGTCGATGAGACTGAGCAGAATCAGTTTCGGGCGGAAGTAGGGGTTGAAGCGCTCGGCCTCGGTCAGGTCCTGACGCTCGGGCAGGGCGATTTCGTAATGCTTGCCGGGCTCGGCGTAGAGGCGCCCTTCGTAATGTCCCAAGTCGAGGCAGAGCATGCGGGTTTCCGACAACTCGAATTCGAGCCGGAACCGGCCGTCGGAGGCCACGGTGTCCGATGCCAGCAGGCGGCGCTGTTCGCTGAGCCCGTCGGTAATGGTCGAAAGCTGCAGCTTGCGGCCGGCATAGTCGGTCGCCCGTCCTTCGATGCAGGTGGGGTGCGCCAGCGCGACTCCCATTCCCATGCACCACCCAATCAGCAGACAAAGGTTTTTTCTCATAATCCTTGCAAAGTTAACATTTAATCCACAAAATCCCAATACTCCGGCGCTCTTTCCTGAAAATGAGCCGGATAGCGGGCTTTTTTCTGGAGGGTTCCAATCCGAAAATCTTTCGGTGAAACCGTATGTTTTTGTATTCCAAAACCCGCCTGCCGGTGCCGCAGGCAGGCCTTGGCTGCGTGTCTTTTCCTTTGACGGGCAGAGACTGAAAATGTCAAAAAATTTAAATATTTTTTCAGAAAAGCTTTCTTGTATGAAAAAAACTCGCTATCTTTGGAGGTGATACCATTAAAACGCACGCGTATGAAAAAGGCGACTTTCCTTGGGGTTATGATGGCTGCTTGCATGATGCAGCCGGTATGGGCGGCGTGTCCCGAACTGACGGGCGACACTCTTTATTACACTGTTGGTGCCGACGGATGCGGTGCCACGGTAGCCGCCGTGTTATCCGATTTGACGGGCAATGCGACTTACTACAGTGGCAATGCACTGGCAAAGGATGTGGTGATTTTGTTGCCTGATACGGCTGCGTATGCGGTGTCGGTATCCGGCTTCAATACGGCTTCGGCAGGCAAAACCCTGACGATTCGGCCGGCGGTCGCTTCGCGGCGAGCCAAGCTGTCGTCGCTGTCGGTCAGCGGGTCGAAGGGCGTGCGCGTGGCCAACTGCAACGTCCGGTTGTCGGGTGCCACCGGCTTGTCGGTGGCCAATTCGCAAGATGTGATTTTGGAGAACAACGCCATCAGCGTTTCGCTCGAATCGGCTACACCGGCGACCGACGTGGCGTTGAACGTGTCGGGTAGTACCGGGGTGCAGTTGCTCCGCAATACCTTGCGCGGCCCGCACGCCACGTTGTTGCAAATCGCCAATTCCACGCAAGTGCTGGTGATGAACAACATCCTCTGGTCCGACAATACGAACAACAACGCCACTTATCCGACCGCTTTGGTCCGCCTCGACGGCGATGCCGGTGCGGTAGGCCAAATCGGCGTATATTACAATACCTTGTACATTGCTCCGGGTACCAATACCACCCAAAAAGTCGATTTCTTTGCCATGGGCCGTTATGGCAATACGGCCGCCTACGGCCATCAGGCCAACTACCAGACGGCGTCGGTGGGCTTCCAATACAACAACTGCCTTTCGTACTCCACGTCGGTGTCCGGCCGCAGCGCCAACGCCTTTGTGGTGCGCACCGATGCCTCGACCGGCACTTCCGACCTGTTGCCGGCGTTGAGTGCCCGCATGCGTAAAAACAACTACTGGTCGAAATACGACGATGCCCAAAGCAACACCGCTTCGGCGTTTGCCCCGGGTACAGATGCCGACCTCTTTATTGCAGCGCCTGCCAACTTGTGCGCTGCCGATCCGATTGCCCCGTCCGACCTGGTGATTGCCGGGACGGCCTTCAACACCGGCTACTCCCTGACGCGCGACCACTCGGGTCTGACCGGCCTGTCCAAGGCCGACGACAATATCCGCAGTGGCAATGTCCGTCCTACCACGACGCTCGACGATGCCAGCCTGCTTTCGGGCGACATCGCGACGATTGTGCTGAATGTGGCCGCTTCGGGCGCTACTGCTTCGCACGATATCGACCTGACCGGTTTCCATATCGGCAACGGTACGACGGTCACCACTTCGCTGGTGGGAGCCGATGCCGCCAACTTTGCCTTGGGTGGACCCACTTCGTTTACGGCCGACGCGAACGGCGATGTGGCTACCGGATCCACTACGGTGACGTTTACCGGCCCTGTAGCTCCCGGCGAGTTCGATGCGGCTGTGCGCTATACGTTCTCGGTCGGCAATGCCGAGCTGACGTTTGATGTGCCTTTGCTGGGTGTATATGCCGGCAGTATCAAAACCGGCTGGACGCTGGGTGCCTGTCAACAAGGCCTTTCGGTTCCCGAAGTGACCGAGTTGGTATGGCAGGGCGAATACGGCACCGATTGGGACGACCGCGCCAACTGGGTGGTTGCTTCGACCGGCTTGCCGCTGACGTGCGCCGATCCGCTGAGCGCCACATACAAAGCCGTGATTCCGGCTGCCGATTCCAAAAACTATGCCACTCCGGCTGCCGGTGTAACGAACTTCCCGGTAGTGCCGGCGTTTAACGACCGTAGCAAAGCCAGCGGCGAACAAGTCAACGCCAATGCCAGCAAACTGGCCGGCAATATCCATGTCGAATACGGTGCGCCGCTGCTCGGTGTCGAAAACCTCAACGGTCACTACGATTATGCGACCTGGGAGTTCCTGGCCGGTCGAAAAGAATGGATCTTGGTCGGTACGGTGGTCAAGCCGTTCGACGAAGGCACTTCGGGCCCTGTGCGTATGTTGCAGTCGCGCGACTTCTACCTCAACGCACAACCGCAAGTGTATATGCGCGAAGCTACAATCGAAAACGGCGTCGCCTCGTGGGGCCAGGCGTTCGCTTCGATGTATGAGGATGTCGATCCGACCCGTGTGATGGCCATCAACGTTATGGACCAATACGGTCAGTACAAGTATCCGGCAAGTTTGTATTACACCCGAATTGACAACAATCCGGCAAAAACCGGTGACGGTGCGGTTTCGAAACTCTACACCTTCAACGGTAAGTTCTACAACGACAACGCGCTGCCTACCTATAGCGGCCTTACTGCCGGGCAGCCCAACTTGCTGAACAACACGTATCCGGCTCCGATCAATCTGGACAATGTGTCGGCATCGGGTACCTTCCAAGTGTATGATTACAGCACCAAGTCGTTCCGTACGGCTGCGGCTGGCGAAAAGATCAAACCGCAAACCGGATTCATCTTTACGCCTTCGGCCGGTACGACCCTGAGCTTGCCTGCCAATGCCTTTGAAGCAAGTTCTACGGCCTACCGCTCCGCACGCCTCGAGTTGCCATACGCTTCGGTGGTGGCCCAAAACGCTGCAGGTACGGCGTCGAGCTTGGCCGGTGTGCGCTTCAACGACCAAAAGCCCGAAGGTGTGGATTTGACCGTGGATGCACCGAAGGTGTTCAATGCGATGGAAGGCACTTTGCCCGATATTTACGTCAACCAATACGATGCCAAGTGGGCGCGTGTCGATTTGCCCGAAGAGGCAACGGTAGTGCCGCTGGGTATCCGTCTGCAGAATAAAGGAGCGGTCAATATCCTGGCCGGTTCGCAATACGATATGGCCGAAGTGGTGCTCGAAGACCGTGCCACCGGTGTCACCTATGATTTGGCCGCTGGCGAGGTGGCCCAAATCGCCGACCTCGAAGTGGGCGACAACGAGGGCCGTTTCTTCCTGCGTCTTGTTCCGGCATACGTTGCCGGTGGCAATGGCGAGGGTGGTCTGACGGCGGTTGAAGAAACCGTTGCTCCGAAAGTTTATCTCTTCCAGCAACGCAACCGCATTACGCTGAGTGCCGACGAAGGCGAGCAACTGCGCACCTTGTGGGTGTCGGATATGGCTGGCCGCACGCTGACCTACGAGCTGCAGCCGCAATACAATACGATTGATTTGCCTTTGGCTGCCGGCACTTACCTGTTGCGTGTGGCTACGGCCTTGGGGGTTTACAATTATAAAGTGATAATCAAATAAAGCGATGAATAATATAATGTCGGTAAAGAGGTTTCTGAGTGTTCTTTTGGGAACACTGTTGGCTGGTGTGGCTTTTGCGGTGACTTTGCCGTCGGAGTCGTATGATGAAGGATTTTCTGATATCCCGGTTTCTTCTGCGCCAGCGATGCAAATGGCTCCGTATGCTGGCGATTGTGCCGGTTATGACGAATACTCTGACGATAGGATGAATTGCTGCTTGGATGAGTTGACTGCTTGTTTGGCAGATAATGACGATGCCTATTGCGGACCGTTGTACAGCCAATGTTTGGGCGAGTCTGTTCCGCTTCCGCTCGATGGCGGCGCCTGGGCGTTGCTGTTAATGGTGGCTGCGTTTGCGGCATATCAATATAACAAAACAAGGGTCAGCCTGCATCGGGCGTAACCTTGTCTTTCGGCGAGCCTTGTTGGAGGTTTTCGCCAGGTGTTACAGGTGGGGGTGTATTTTGTATCTTAAAATCAAATTTGTACGTCCGTCTTGCGGACGGGAAAGGAGGCCTATTATGAAAAAGCAATCTCCCAAATTTTGGCGTTACTTACTTTCGAGCTGCGTAGTGCTTGCTATGGGCTTAGGCCTCGAAGCAAAGGCGGTGTGTCCGGTTGAAGTGTATACGAACGGAAATCATACCATTAATGTCCTTTATGAACAGGTAGAACTTACGGAGTACTTGATGACCATAACTTCTACGGAATCAATGACTGGTTTTGGTGGAACTTTCGTGAGCACTTCGTATGGTAATTACAACTTAAGTACTTACTCTAACAAATCCATATCCGCTGATGGGCATACAATCAGGGTCTCTCTAGAATCCACAGTTGCTCCAGATGTTTACACTCCTTTATATGTGATGATTGGAGGAGAAGTCAGTTTTGGCCAACATTCTGTTAGTTGGTGTCTTGAGCCACGTATTAATTTGACTATAACTCCGAATGAGGATGAACTTGCTCTCGATTGGTCGCCGTTTGGATTTGAAACAGATCCCAGTCAATTCATGGTTGAGTATAGCTCAGATGGAGGAACGAATTGGACAACTGCCTCGGCTACAGCGACATCGCCCTACACAATAACGGGACTGGCATCTCATTCTTCATACCGTGTTCGAGTCTCTGGAACTTCAGGACCTGAGAATGCAACCGTAGTAAAAGATGTTGTTACGTTTCCCTTGGCTCCGACCTATTCTCATCCAGAAAATCTGGTCTTGTCTGTGTATAGTACTCAATATGGTGAGGATATTGCAGGCGCCGAACAGGATTCAAGATATTCAAATGCTACCAATGGCACTCTTTCTATTGATGAGAACCATACGATCAAAGTCTTAAATCTTGCCGGGTCTGGAGGTGCGAATGTTGCTAATGGTATGTTGTGGTTCGTTGACAACTTGGGTGCCAATATCGTAAAATACGATTCGCTACATGTGGATTTGTATATTCCGGATAATGCCGTTACGCGTACGATAACCAAAATCCGTTTCTATGCTGGAGAAAGAGAGGGCAATGCTATTGACATGACTGATATTACGTTGGGAGCATGGAATAGTTATGATATGCCAGTTGCAAGTTTTAATAGGAATAATACCGGAAGATTGTGTATTATTCCTATGGTGGATGATGGGTATCCAGATTCTCCCTATGTCGTTTATTTGGACAACTATTTCTTTTACAATCCTGAGATTCCTTTGCCACCAACCTATGATTTTTTCCCAGAGGATGTCCTTTCAATTTATAGTACACAATATGGGGAGGAAGTCGCTGGCGCTTATCAAGGAGCTGCTTGGTCCGATGCTGCAAATGCCACGTTCGACATTGATGCAACTCATACGGTGAAGAAGTATAGCATGAGAGGAGGTGGAAATGCGAATAAAGGAATCTTGTGGATTCTGGATAATCTCGGGGCTTCTTTCGGAGATTATGACAAGTTGCATGTTGACATCTTTATTCCGGATGATGCAGTGACCCGTACCATTACGAAAATTGCTTTTTGGGGAGGAGAACTCAATGGAACACCCGTTTATAAAACCTCTCTTACATTGAATGCTTGGAATAGTTTTGACATTCCCATTAGCAGTTTTGGTAGATCCAACACCAATCGTATGTGTATTGTGCCAATGGTAGGAGATGGGTATCCAACATCTCCCTACACCTTGTATATGGACAATTATTTCATATATAATGACGAATCTTGCGAATTCTCCAAGGAGATGCTCAATGTGCAGAACACGACCCGTATTGAGGGTGCCGGTGTCATGATCTATTTTGAAGGATATGGTACGGAATATGCTCAGAATGCTGCTCTTTATACAGTAACGGCTCGTGCAACCGGAGGCGCGATGACACCGAACATCCAAGCTGCTACGGCTGAGTACTTGTACGTTACGCTCGGACGTGCACCCGGTGCCAATGAGTTGACCGAGATCACGCTGACGCATCAAGACGGTGCGGCTGTCAAGATGAAATTCCAAGGCGGAACGCTCATTTCCACACGTGATGTCTGCGGCCAATGTCCTGACTCTCCGGAACCTGAGTTCATAGAGTCTAGTGCAGACAAAAAACATCTGTACGTTTCGCGTTACACAACAGTGAATAATTTCACGGACCTTCATAGTCAGTATTCTTCTGCTACATGTACGACAAATGAGACAGCAGGAGGCCTTGATGTGTTGAAATTCAATGTTATCCGACGCAATGCATGTACTCCTAATTCCGCCACGTTGTTGTACAGCACGAACGCCATGTTTGCCGATGTGACCGATATGGATTACATCCACTTGGACATCTATTTGCCCGACAATGGAACGGTGGATAGCCATTATCTCCGTTTCGGATTGCAAGAGAATTATATTGTTTATCCTCAGGAGTTTGTCCTGGGCGAGTGGAATTCCTTCGACATTCCGTTGAATGCCATCAATTTGAATTTTGCCGCTTTGACTAACTTCAGACTGTCAATCGACCCCGTCGCTGATTTGAATGGAACCGCGCCCACACTTCCGTATAATATGTATGTGGACAATGTCTATTTCTATGCCGACGCAAGTTGCAGCTCATCGCCTGCCGCGGCTGCGGCTACCCCTGAAATGCCTGAGTCGGCAGTGGTTTCGTTGTTCAGTGATGCCTATACGACTGGAGTGGCTTCGTTCCGGACCAACGATGGCACCTTGTTCAACCAGAACAACTCTGCCGAGTTGGTTCAGATAGGAGGAAACAACACCTATTTCTACGACAACATCTATCACTTGGCCTTTGAGTTCTCTTCGGTTGACATCACCGCCATGCACGGTATGAGCGTCGATTTGTGGGCCGAGAAGCCGATGACGATTGATATCCGGGGTGGTAATGGAAACACCAACCAGCAATTTGGAAAATTTGAATTGCATTGTGGTTGGAACCATGTTGAATTTGACATTACAGATGCGCAGAAGACCTCGATGTCCAATGCCATGACGCAGTTGTATATCCATGCTCCGGGGCCGGATGTCAATTTGTCGATACCTGCGGACATCTACCTCGACAACCTGTACTTCTTCCAGGATCCGCTGGTAATCGACTTTACCAAACGCCTGGCCGTGCAAAAGGTATGCCACGTGCAGACCGACGCCAACATCCGTCGTATTCAGGTGTACAGCAGCGATCAGGCAACCAAGTACATCGACGTAGCCCTCGACACCCCGGCAAGTTCGTACGACCTCGATATCCGTGAGCTGGCCGTTGGAACCTACAAGGTGCTGATTTACGACACCGAGGGCCGGATTGCCGATGTGAAAGCCGTTCATGTGGTATATTAGTCCATGGACGGAGCGCTTCAAAAAATGAAAGACACTGCAGCGGCCTATTGCGCCGCTGCAGAACGTTGCAAGCAAGACGTTTGCAGCAAACTGGCGCGTGCCAGTGCCACCCAAGAACAAATCGACGCGGTGTTGCAATACCTCACGCAGCACCATTTTTTGGATGAGGCCCGCTATGCCTGTGCCTTTGCGCACGACAAACTGCGGTTCGCCGGATGGGGCCGTGTCAAAATACGCTATGCGCTGCGCATGAAAAATGTGCCGGATGCGGCGATTTCCGAGGCGCTGGCATCCATTGACGAGGAAGACTACCAATCGCGTCTTAAATCGATTCTACAAGCCAAAAAACGGACCCTCTCGGGCGATGATTACACCGTACGCAACAAACTGATGCGTTTCGCCGCCTCGCGCGGATTTGAAATGGACGCGGTGGTGCGGGCGTTGGGGTAGGATTGTCGCAATCATCGTTGTAGAGACGTGGCGCGCCACGTCTCTACGGTCGGTATTTATGGTTTGCACCAATTTG
>JAGCZK010000009.1 GCA_017960065.1 Paludibacteraceae bacterium | reverse complement strand
TTCATGTCGGAAATGAGCTTGCGCAGCAACAAGATGCGGTTGAGCGGGTAGGAGTCGAAGAGCAGGTCGTCGGAGGCGCCTTCGTAGCAGACTTTGGAAAGCAGGTTGTCAATGGCGAGCAAGGTGTCTTTGCCCATATATAGCGTATCGCTCACTTGCCGGATAGAGGTGAAGTTGATGGCCCAAACCGGAGCCGTCAGGCTCATGAACCAAAAAGCGAAGAGAAGTGCCTTTGTTTTCATTGTTGTTGATAGTTTTCGAAAAGCAAATTTAAGAAAAAAAATTAGGTTTTCCGAAAAAATTTCTACCTTTGTGCTGTTTTTAATAAGGCTATTAAATTGCGTTATTAAAAAAAGAAAACCCGAAAAGCAGTTCATTTTTTATGCGAAAACAAAATAACAACGGGCGAAACACCTACCGCCTGGGCATTGATATCGGTTCCACCACCCTCAAGGTGGTCGTGCTCGATGCGTCCGGCCAGCGCTTGTTCTCGGATTATCGCCGCCACAACGCCAACATCCGCCAGACGGGGTTCGAAATGGTTCGCCAGCTCTACAACCAACTGGGTGAGTGTGAGTTACAAATAGCCATCACCGGGTCGGTGGGCATGGGCTACGCCGAGCGATTGGGCTTTGGCTTTGTGCAGGAGGTCGTGGCGGCCGCGGCAACGGTGGAGCAGTGGTATCCCGAAGTTCGCACCTTCATCGACATGGGGGGCGAAGACAGCAAGATGATTTTCTTCGAGCAGGGCAAGATTCCGGATATCCGCATGAACGGAAGTTGTGCCGGCGGAACCGGGGCCTTTATCGACCAAACGGCCACCCTGTTGGGAGTGAACCCGTCGGAGCTCGATGCGCTGGCGGCCCAATCGACCACGATTTACCCGATTGCCTCGCGCTGCGGCGTGTTTTCCAAAACCGACATCCAAAACCTGATTAGCCGGAAGGTGAGTCGGGCCGACATCGCCGCTTCGGTCTTCAATGCGGTGGCGCTGCAAGTGGTGGCTTCGCTGGCACGCGGCATGGACATCCTGCCCAAAATCTTCTTTTGCGGCGGTCCGTTCGCCTTTCTTCCTCAGTTGAAACTGCATTTCATGCGCGTTCTGGGGGTGGGCGAAAAGGACTGCATTCTGCCCGAAGGCGCCCAACTGATCCCGGCCACGGGCTGTGCCCTGCTGGCCCAAAAGCTCAGCAAAAAATCCTGGCGCCTGTCGGAGCTGGCGGGGTTGCTGCGATTCGGCAAGCAGCCGCAAAACACCCGCATGACCGACCGTCTCGACGCCTTGTTCGGATCCGAAAACGCCTACCGCGACTGGCTCTCGTCCAAAAACATCTACCACCTTCCATCGGCTGTGGCGAAGGCGGGCGACCGCTGTTTTTTAGGGGTCGATTCGGGTTCGACGACCACCAAAATCGTGCTGCTCAACGAGGCGGGCGAGCTGGTCTATTCCGATTACCGCCGCAACAACGGTGACAGTTTCGACGCGTTTCACGAAGGACTCAAAAAGATGTACCAGGCGCTGCCCGAGGCCGATTCGCTGGAGATTGCCGGCAGTTGTGTGACGGGCTATGGCGAAAACCTGCTCAAGA
>JAGCZK010000037.1 GCA_017960065.1 Paludibacteraceae bacterium | reverse complement strand
TGTCTGCCCGGGGCTACGGCGGCGATTCCCGCCCTGGTCAATTCGGGCTTGCCGATGGACCGCTTCTGCTTTGAGGGGTTTCTGCCGCAGAAAAAAGGGCGGATGAGCCGGCTGGCGCAGTTGGCGGCCGAGCCGCGGACGATGATTTTTTACGAATCGCCCTACCGGGTGCTCAAGACGCTGACGCAGTTGAAGGAGACGTTCGGTGCCGACCGGCGGGCGGCGGTGGTGCGCGAGATTTCAAAGGTGCACAACGAAACCCGCTATGGCACGTTGGCCGAGTTGGAAGCCTGGTTTGCCGAACACGAGCCCCGCGGCGAGTTCGTGCTGGTGGTGGCCGGAGCGCCCGAGGAGGAAGAAACAGTAACCAATCACAATAAGTATAAAAAATAAAAAAAACGGGAAAAGATGAAAAAGACTATTTTTTTAGGCTTGGCACTGACCTTGTTGCTTACGGGCTGTGATGCCATCGCTGAACGTTCCAATGTGTTGAAACAGACGCGTTTCGAACGCGATTCCATTCAGGCTATCCAGCAACAGCAGATGGCCGAAATTGACGAATACGCCACCTTGATCGGCGAAGTGAACGCCGGTTTTGACTCGATTCGTCTGGCTCAGGAGTTGCTCTCGTTCGAGTCGTTTACCGACGAAAACGCCCAAATTGACCAGCACCGCCGTATTCAGGAGGGCTTTACCATGGTCAACCGTTTGCTCGAGGAAAACACCGAGCGGATTGCCGAACTGGAGCAGAAGCTGCAGAACGCCCAATGGCAGTCGTCGCGTCTGCGCAACGTGGTGGCCGATTTGCAAAAGCAACTCGAAGCGAAGAACCTCGAACTGGCCGAATTGCAGGCCCAAATCCAATTGCGCGACAATGTGATCGACAGCTTGAATCTGGTCAACGAGGCCCAGCTCCAACAATATGCCGAGTTGCAGGTGAAACACGACCAGCAGGTGCAGACCGTGGCCGAACAGGATTCGCTTTTGCACCAGGCTTATGTGCTGGTGGCTACAAAAAAAGACTTGAAAAGCTTTAATATTGATGTGAAGAAGATGCAGGCGGCCTTCCGCAATAAGGTGTTCACCGCCGTTGACGTCCGCGAACTGACCAGCCTGCCGTTGAATGCCAAGCGTGCCAAGGTGCTGACCAAGCATCCGGCCACTTCTTACCAACTGGTGAAGGGCAGCGACAAGATGCTGACACTCAAAATCACGAACCCGATTGATTTTTGGGGCACATCGAAATACCTGATTGTCCAAAAAGACTAATCGTCGGATGGCTTACCGCTGCCTGTTTTTCGATCTCGACAACACCCTGTGGGATTGTGACGCCAACGCGAAAGCCGTTCTGCTTGGATTGTACGACCAATATGGCATTGGGGCTTGGTTTCCGAGTCCCAATGCTTTTTATGATGCGTACAAGTCTAACAACGACCGCCTGTGGCGCGCTTTCGCCCAGGGCCGGGTGTTCAAGCCGGAACTGAATCGCGAGCGCTTTCTGGCTCCGTTTCGCGGGAAGATGCCGGAGCCGGAGGCCGAGCAGCTTGCAGCGCGCGTTTGTGCCGATTTTATGGCCCGTCTGGTGCTCGAAACCCGGGTCATGCCAGGGGCCTTGGAGTTGCTCGACTACCTCAAGTCGCGGCGCTATCGGATGTTTGTCGTGTCGAACGGGTTTTCCGAGGTGCAGTATGGAAAACTGCGTCACTCGGGGTTGGCTCCGTATTTCGAACGGGTCTTTCTGTCGGAGGATCTGCGCGAAGACAAGCCCGACAAGCGGTTCTTCGATTTGGCGGTGATGTCGGCCAATGCCCGCAAGGCCGAGAGCCTGGTCATCGGCGACAATTTCGACGCGGATATTGTCGGGGCGCATGCCGCACGGATTCCGCAGGTCTATTACGAGCCGGTGCCCCGCGAGGGGGTGCGCCCGTTTGAACCGACCTATCATATCCATGATTTGCTGGAGCTGAAAACGATATTATGATTGACACCCACACCCACATTTATGAGCCGGAGTTTGAC
>JAGCZK010000036.1 GCA_017960065.1 Paludibacteraceae bacterium | reverse complement strand
GTCGGCCACTGGGAAGCCGACACCTCGCTGGTCGTTGTCGACGACAGCTCGATGGACGACGACCTGGCCGGCGTGGCCAACATCGGCGCGCTGCTCTATGGTGAGGACAATCCCTGCAGCAACATGCTCATCGAACACCGCGTCCTGCGCAACCAGTCGGGCTGGACAGCCGTGCTGCTGCGCAACGTGCCGCGCTTCATCCTGGTCGACCCCAACGGCCAAGCCAAGGCCTACGAAGACTTCCGCCATGCCGCCCTGCCCAAGTTGATTGCCCGCCGGGGCCGCGACCTGGTGGTGGATTCCAAGGGATTCTGCGCCACGCATACAGGCTTCATCACCGAAGATTTCCTGGCCCTGCTCACACCCTCGCGCCACTGCGTGGATTGGGACGCCTCGGGCCCCGACCGCCACTTGGACCTGTACCGCCTGACCGACGGTGCCTACCTGGGCAGCATCGAACTGCCGGAGGGCGAAAAAAGCACCCACTGGATTTTCGACCTCCACCTGCAGGGCGACGACCTCTGGGTTTATTACTCGGACATGCTCGAAAGTTCGACCGACCATTACAAACTCACCTTTGACTTGGAGGACAACTTATGAAGATTTCCCGTATATTATTCAAAATCGCCACGGCTGCCGATGCCGTAACCAGCCTTGTTCTGACAGGCATCACCATTCTGACCATTATCTTTGACACCCTTGTCGAAAGAGGCACGCTCTTCAGCAACATCCAGGTGTTGGGCAGCGAAACCTTTGCCGGCTACATTGCCCCTTGGGCCCCCTCGTGGACGTTGCCGCTCGTGGCTGCAATGCTGTTTGTGTCGGCCATCATGATGGTGTTTATGGCCAAACGCTGGAGTTCGTGGATCATCAGCATTGTCGCCAACGCCGCCATCCTGTATGCCTGTCTGTCACACCAGTCGGTCATCCTGTTCAACCCCAACATGGGTCTGCTCGTGGTCGATGACCCGCTTCCGATTACGCTCAGCGCCTGCTGTCTGGGAATCTCGCTGATCGGGTTGTGTTTGAAAATCTTTAGGAAAAACGATTGCTTATAATCAAAAAGCGGGGCTTCCACCCCGCTTTTTTAATGTGCCTCCAACCAGTTGGCACCCGTGCCGCAGTCGGCAATCAGCGGCACCTGCAGCGGCACCACGCCGCTCATTTCGGAGCAGACAATCTGCTGCACCCGCTCCAGTTCTTCGGGCAGCACGTTGAAGTTCAATTCGTCGTGCACCTGCAAAATCATTTCGCTTTGCAACCCTTCGGCCTCAAAGCGCTGCCAGATGCGCGCCATGGCAATTTTGATAATGTCGGCGGCCGTACCTTGTATCGGGGCGTTGATGGCGTTGCGCTCGGCATAGCCGCGAACATTGGCATTGTGCGAATTGATGTCGGGCAGATAGCGCTTCCGGCCGAAGAGTGTTTCGACGTAGCCTTTTTCGCGAGCGGAAGCGATGCACTCGTCCATATACTGCCTGATGCGCGGATAGGTGGCAAAATACCCGTCAATCAGGGCCTTGGCCTCATCGCGCGGAATGCCTAACCGCTCGCCCAAACCGAACACCGATATGCCATAGATGATGCCGAAATTGGCCGTTTTGGCCTTGCGGCGCATGTCGGTGGTCACCTCCGATAGCGGCAGTTTGAAAATTTTGGCGGCTGTGGCGGCATGAATGTCATCGCCGCTGTTGAACGCTTCGATCATGGCCGGGTCGCCGCTCAGATGCGCCATCAGCCGAAGCTCGATCTGCGAATAGTCGGCCGAGAAGAACACCCGCCCCTCATCGGGGACAAAGCACTTGCGGATTTCTTTGCCTAGGGCATCGCGCACCGGAATGTTCTGCAAGTTGGGGTTGCTCGACGACAACCGCCCGGTGGCCGTCACCGCCTGGTTGAAGGAGGTGTGGATTTTGCCGGTTTGCGGATTGACCAGGGCGGGAAGGGCGTCGATGTAGGTGCCGAGCAATTTTTTGAGTCCGCGGTATTCGAGAATCAGCCCGACCAGCGCGTGTTTGGAACGCAGCGATTCGAGCACATTTTCGGAAGTTTCGTATTGGCCGGTCTTGGTTTTGCGCGGCTTTTCGACGATTTTGAGTTTTTCGAACAACACCTCACCCACCTGTTTGGGCGAGCTGAGGTTGAACGCCTCGCCCGCCAAGCGGTGCGCCTGGGCCTCCAGCTCGTTCATTTGGGCGGTCAATGCCGCCGACGACTGAGCCAGCGCCGCACTGTCGATACGCACGCCGGCACGCTCCATCGCCACCAGCGTCGGCATCAGCGGCATTTCGATTTCGGCGAACAGCTTGCGCACCCCGGCCTTGTCGATTTCATGATCGAGCAAATGCTTGAGTTGCAGGGTGATATCGGCATCTTCGGCCGCATAGTCGCGAATCCGCTCGAGCGGCACCGTACGGATGTCCACCGCCTTGGCGCCCGTGCCCACCAGCTCTTCGTAGTGGATGGTGCGGTATTTGAGATAGACCTCGGCCATATAGTCCATGTTGTGGTGCAACTCGGGCTGCAGCACGTAATGGGCCAGCATGGTGTCGAACATCGGCCCCTGCACCCGGATGCCGTAGCGGCTCAGCAGCAACAGGTCGTACTTCATGTTCTGGCCCACCTTGGCAACGCGCGTGTCTTCGAAGGCCGGCCGCAACGCCTCGAGCACCCGCCCCACCGTCTGGGGCGAAACAGGCACCCACCAGGCCTCGTGCGGAGTCGTGGCAAACGACAGGCCCACCAACTCGGCCCGCATGGCATCAATCGAAGTGCTTTCGGTATCGAAGCAGAACTCTTTGGTCTGCAGCAACTGGCGGCACAACTCGCCGACTTGGGCGGCATCGGCCGCCACCCTGTACTGGTGCGGCACATCGGCCAAACACTGCATCTGGTCGGGTACAAAGGGTGCCTCATCGGCCGGTTCGCCGAACAATTCGTCGCCAAAAAGCGAAAGCTGGATGGGATCGACCGTTGCCCGGGGTTTGGCCGCAGCCTTCTTTTCGGCACGCGGCGCCGCCGCCCCTCCATACTTGGCCGCCATCTGCCGGAACTCCAGCTCGCCGAAAATTTTGAGCAACGCCGGCAGGTCGGGGCTCTGGCGCAACCAGTCGTCGGTGCCGAAATCGAGCGGCACGTCGGTCCGGATCGTCGCCAAAAACTGCGAATGGCGGATTTGGTCGGCCGCCCCGGCCACCTTGGCCTGCAAGGCGCCTTTGATTTCGGAAGTGCGACCGAGCATCGCTTCGATACTGCCAAACTGCTCGAGCAGCTTGACGGCGGTTTTTTCGCCCACGCCCGGACATCCGGGTATGTTGTCGCTCGCATCGCCCATCAGGCCGAGCAGGTCGATGACCTGCGCCTGGCTCCGGAGGCCGTATTTGGCACAAACCTCGGCCGGTCCGAGAATCTCATAGCCGCCATTATGGCGCGGACGGTACATTTTGATATGTTCGCTGACCAATTGGCCGTAATCCTTATCGGGAGTCAGCATATACACTTCAAAACCCATGGCTTCGGCCCGTTTGGCCGCCGTGCCGATCACATCGTCGGCTTCGAAACCGGGTACCTGCAGCATCGGAATGCGGTAGGCCGCCAGCAGTTCTTTGATGACGGGCACCGATTTGCGGATGTCTTCGGGAGTTTCTTCGCGCTGCGCCTTGTAATTGGGGTCCGCTTCGTGACGGAAGGTCGGCCCGGAGGGGTCGAAGGCCACCGCCAGATGCGTGGGCTGCTCGCGTTTGAGCACGTCTTCGAGCACATTGACAAAGCCCAGCACCGCCGAGGTGTTGAACCCTTTGGAATTGATGCGCGGAGCGCGGATGAGCGCGTAATACGAACGGTAAATCAACGCGTAGGCGTCGATCAGAAAAAGTTTGGCCATAGGCGTTTCTTGAATTTAGCCAAAGGTACACATAATTCAAGAAAATCGCTTAACTTTGCATACAAATAATTCATAAAAAAGTTATGGCAAAGCAGTTAAGATTGGGTGGCAACAAAATGTTGCTGGGCGTTTGCAGCGGATACGCCGAATTCTTTGGTCTCGATGTGACCCTCATCCGCATTATCATGGCGATTTTGGGAGTATGCGGCGGAGCGGGAGTACCGCTCTATTTGATCTCCTGGCTCGTTATGTACGTCTCCGAAAAGAACTGAGCATCACTGCGCCGGAGTGCCCTCCTCCTCCTGAAAGTATTCGTCGTCGGTAGGAATGGCCTGGGGCTTGTCGAGGCTGTCGGCCGCGGCGGCGCGACGCTCTTTATCGACCGTTTTGGCAAAATACGCAATCATCTTCTGGATGTAACCGCCATACAGCCACACATTGCCCGACTGGCCCAGCCGGTTGATGACGATGTAGTGGCGTCCGCGGAAATTGTTGTACCACACGGTGGTCGAATCGTCGAGGGGCAGGTAGTACTCGTTCTGCTCGCGCTGAATCATGCGCACCATCGACATGAGGTTGTCGTAGCACTCCTCTTCGTTGGCGCCCAAAAACAGTTGGCACTGCTCGTGCGAACCCTCGGCATAGATCAGGGCGGCATAGCCCTCGCCCACAAATTCGAGCGCACACGTCCCCGGGCGGCGCAAGGCATACGGGCCGCAAGTCAGGATGGTGGTCGCCTCGGCAACGCACGACATTCCTGCCAACAACACTACTATCCAAAGAATTTTTCGCACGGACTTTTCATGGTGAACATGCAAACTTACTAATTTGTTAAAAAACAAGCAAATTTTTAACAATTCAACCCGCCCCTCGCCAACCCATCCGCGCCTCATAGCGGCATTTCGCCCCAAATGTGTCGTTTTCGTTACGCAGTGCCGACGAATTTACGGACAAAGCGCTCGTATTTGAGAGACTTTCGCTATCTTTGTGAGAATAAAAAAAAGACGGTACATGTTTCCATTGAAAAGAACCTGCATCCTTTTGGCCGCCACTGCCGCCATTGCGACAGGCACGGCCCAAGAAATCAAATACAGCAATTTTGAACACTGGGTGACCCGCGAAATCAAGGAGTCTTCGATTATCGGAGGCAAAACCAAGACGGTTTACTGCATCGGACCCACCCGCCACTATACCGCCGCCGAGCTGGCGCCGTACAACTACGCCAAGTTCACGCCCTGGACCACCTCCAACGTCTATGCCAAGGTGGCCGGCATTGTCAAGGCGAGCAATTCGGTCGAGCCCGAAAAGCGGGGCAACGGCACCTGCGTCCGCATGGACACCAAAGTCGAAGCCGTCAAGGTGCTGGGCGTCATCGACAGTTCGGTGCTGGTGTCGGGCAGTATCTTCACCGGCCAGACCATCGAGCCGATCAAGTCGGCCGACGACCCCTACTGCAACCTCGACTTCGGCATTCCGTTCACGGGCAAACCCAAAGCGCTGGTGCTCGACTACAAGTGTAAAATCTCGACCAACGACTACGTCATGAAATACCCGGGCATCGGCTCGAAACGCATCGACGGCGTTCAGGACAAGGCCGAATTCATCGTCTATCTGCAAAAACGCTGGGAAGACAAAGACGGACGCATCCACGCCCTGCGCGTCGGCACCGCCCGCGTCCAGCTCGACCACGACGTGCCCGAATGGCAAAACGGCTACCGCGTGCCCATTCATTACGGCGACATCAGCAAAACCCCGTACTACCGGGATTACATGAAACTTAACGGCCCGTACCGCGCCCTCAACAGCAAAGGCAAGGTGACCCCCATCATCGAAGAAGGCTGGGGTACGGCCGACGATGAGCCCACCCACATCATCATCATGCTCACGGCCGGCAACCAAGGCGCCTACATCGGCACGGTCGGCAACACCCTCTGGGTGGACAATGTTTCTTTTGAATATTAACAAAACAACCACTTACAATCGCTATGGAATTATCTAACCTAATGAGTCTCGAACAATTCAACTACCTGCTCTGGATTGTCGCCGGTGTCGGCCTGCTGGTCTTCATCTGCCTGTATTTTGTCGAAGCCGGATATGGCAAAATGATGAGCAGCAAATGGGGCCCTGCCATCAACAACAAAGTCGCCTGGGTCTTGATGGAATGCCCGGTGTTTCTGGTCATGCTGTACCTGTGGATTTCGTCGGACCGCACCTGGGACCTCACTCCGCTGGTGATTTTCGGCCTGTTCGAGTTCCACTACTTCCAACGCACGTTCATCTTTCCGCTGCTGCTCAAAGGCAAGAACAAGATGCCGATTGCCATTATGGCGTCGGGCATCCTCTTCAACTTGGTCAACGGTTTCATCCAAGGGTATTGGATTTTCTTCTTGTCGGATCAATACACGCCCGACTGGCTGACAACGCCGCAATTCATCTTTGGTACGCTGATTTTCTTTACGGGCATTGCCATCAACTGGCACTCCGACCATGTCATCCGCAACCTGCGCCAACCGGGCGACACCAAGCACTACCTGCCCAAGAAGGGCATGTACGCCTATGTGACTTCGGCCAACTATTTCGGTGAGATCGTGGAATGGGCCGGTTTTGCCATCCTGACCTGGTCGGCCGCTGGCCTGGTGTTCTTGTGGTGGACCTGCGCCAACCTCGTGCCGCGCGCCAATTCCATCTACAAGAAATACAAGAAGGAGTTTGCCGACGAATTCGACGAAAAGCGCCTCAAACGCGTTTTCCCGCTTGTGTATTGATAGGGCCTGTCGCCATACAACAACGAAAAGGGCGGATGAATGTCATCCGCCCTTGTCCGTTTATTGCAATTGCTTCAAATCAAATGGGTTTCTCGCAATAAGTCAGCCAACGTTCATAGACCTTCCGAATTCGTTCCTTTTCTTCCGGACTGGCTTTCTTGTTCTTTTCCATTTCCGCAATGAAATCAAGCGCAGCTTGACCATGCAACGGCGGAGTAGGTGCAATTGGTGTTGCCATAATGATTAGTTTTTGAGATTAAGAATGTTTACACGGCAAAGATATGAATTATATTCCTTTTTTCAAAGAAATTTGCTTCTACGGTAGTTCGGGCGCGTCGATGGGTCCGAACCAACCGTTCAACTTTTCCTGCGCCATAGCCTTGATTTCCGGGGTCAGATTGGCTTTGACGGCCATGATGCTGCCGGTCAGGGCAGCCAAATCGTCGGTATAGCCCACCAGTGGCAACAGGTCGGGCACCAGGTCGACGGGCAGAATGAAATATCCCAATGCGCCGACGATCAAGGCTTTGTCGCGTGCCGACACGCTCGGCGACTGCAGGATGTAATACAACAGCAGGGCGCAATAAACCACCTTGGCGCCGGCCTTGACGGCGGCCTTCCGCAATTTGTTCCAAAATCCCGTTTCGGAATAATTCTTCTGATAGACGGTGACGTCGCTCGGTTGCCGGGTTTGCATGGTTGTCGTTGGATTGGGCTCCGTGCAAATATACGTTTTTTTTCGGAATGTTGTGCAACCACCACCAGGGCGGACACACAGGTCCGCCCCTGTCGATGTGCGGGTATTCACACGTTCTCACGACCGTTTTATCATCATTGATGAAACGGTTTACCATATAGGTGCCTCTATCAAGGACCTTGGCAAACGTTGGTTCGCTTTCAGCAAAATTCACCTCCCGCCTTTGTTCGTTGTAAATCCGATAGAAGTGGTTGTATTGCTCCACCCGCGAGATTTGGGCCTGGAGAGAGAAGGCGAAGGCGAGAAGGAAGACACTTATGATGATTTCTTTTTGTAACTGACGTAGATATGACATCCGATAAAGATAAGAAAGCAGATAAATATGGTCCTTATTGGTTCATTTGTGAATTTTTTTAAGGATTTTCGTCAAAACAGGCGGTTGTTTCTCTCGGTTTTGTCAAAAAGTGCTATATTTGCAACTGAAACAATTTTATAATTTTATTATAATAACTTTTTTATAAAATGACAAACACCAATCCGTTCATCACAAGAGGATATGTAGCACCCGAGTATTTCTGCGATCGCGAAATGGAAACAAAAATGCTTACCCAATACCTTACCAACGGCAACAACGTGGTATTGTCGGCCCCACGGCGTATTGGCAAAACCGGATTGATACAACACGTATTCAACCAACCCTCCATAGCCAAAGAGTACTACACCTTCTTTGTCGACATTTACCCCACCAAGAACTATACGGAATTTGTATCCACACTGGGCAAAAGCATTCTGCATACCCTGAAACCCATCGGCAAAAGCGCTTGGGACCGATTTCTCTCCATTGTCAAATCCTTGCGTCCCAATATCACATACGATGCATCAGGAACTCCCTCGCTGGGAATATCCGTTGATCTTTCAAACCATGCACCCGACACGTTGGAAGAAATCTTCTCCTATCTGGCTCAGGCAGACAGGCCATGCATCATTGCCATCGACGAATTTCAAACCATCTGCAACTACCCGCAAAAAAACATCGAAGCCGAATTGCGCACCTTCATACAACACTGCCCCAACGCCCAATTCGTTTTCGCCGGAAGCCGTCGCCACTTGCTTGGGGAGATGTTCAGCGACAGCCGTAGGCCGTTCTATCAAAGCTGTGCCTCCATGGAGTTGAGCGCCATCCCCCTGGACAAATACATTCCATTCGCCAAACATCATTTTGAACAAGCCGGTAAACAGATTGAACCGGGAACCATCACCTCCATCTACCAGCGGTACGATGGCATAACGTGGTATATGCAATTTATCCTCAACACCTTGTATTCCTGCACAAACAGCGGTGAGACTTGTCTTCCCGGCGATGTTGACCAAGCCGTCCGACTCATTCTGTCACAATTGGATTACAACTACCGCAACACGATCTTCTACCTGCCGTCACGACAGAAAGAAGTACTCTTGGCCATCTGCAACGAAGGAATTGCCGAAAACATCACATCGAGGCCCTTTATGACACGTCACCACCTGACGGCCAGCACCATCCAAGGAGCGCTGAGAGGGCTGCTGGAGAAGGATTTGGTTACAGAAGAATTCGGCAAATACCAAGTCTACGACCGTTTTCTGGCAGAGTGGATACAACGCAACGCATAGCCCCCTACCGTTCGTGCACGGGGCGGTTCGACAAGACGGATATAGTCTTCTTTTTTTGAATCAAACCAGCTTCTCGAGCGTGCTGACATTCTCCTTGATAACCTCGTCGGGCAGCACATAGTTGGTCAGATCACCGGCCAGGTATTGGTCGTATGCTGTCATGTCAATCAGGCCGTGACCCGACAGGTTGAAGAGAATGGTCTTGCTCTGACCGGCCTCCCTGCACTGCTTGGCCGCACGGATGGTGGCGGCAATGGCATGGGCGGATTCGGGCGCAGGGATGATTCCCTCGGTACGGGCGAACAACTCAGCCGCCTGGAACGATTCCAACTGGGGAATATCCTCACCATGCATCATGCCGTCCTTGATCAACTGGCTGACAATAGACCCGGCACCGTGGTAACGCAGTCCGCCGGCATGGATATGGGCCGGAGCGAAATTGTGGCCCAGGGTGAACATGGGAATCATCGGCGTATAACCGGCCTCATCGCCGAAATCGTATTGGAATACACCGCGCGTAAGTTTGGGACAGGACGACGGCTCGGCGGCGATGAACTCCGTCTTTTTGCCGTCGAGCAGATTGTGCCGCATGAAGGGGAACGACAAACCGCCGAAGTTGGATCCGCCACCGAAGCAGGCGATCACCATATCCGGATATTCGCCGGCCATGGCCATCTGCTTCTCCGCCTCCAGACCAATCACCGTCTGATGCAGCGTGACGTGGTTGAGCACACTACCCAGCACATATTTGCAGTTGGGTGTCTGCATAGCCAACTCGACTGCTTCCGAGATGGCGGTACCGAGACTTCCCTGGTAGTTGGGCGCATCCGTAATAATCTTGCGGCCCGCCTTGGTACTCATGCTGGGCGAGGCGATCACCTGCGCTCCGAAGGTCTGCATAATGGAGCGGCGGTAGGGCTTCTGGTTGTAACTAACCTTGACCATGAACACGGCCAGTTCCAATCCGAAGGCCTTGGCGGCATACGACAAAGCCGCCCCCCACTGACCGGCACCCGTTTCGGTGGTAATATTGGTCACGCCTTCCTTTTTACAATAGTAGGCTTGCGCCAATGCCGAATTGAGTTTGTGCGACCCGACCGGGCTGACACTCTCGTTCTTGAAATAAATGTGTGCGGGCGTATCCAACGCCTTCTCCAAACCGTATGCGCGTACCAGCGGTGTGCTGCGGTACGACTTGTACAGATCGCGTACCTCTTCGGGAATCTCAATCCAGGCATCCGTCTGGTTAAGCTCCTGCTCCGAACAGGCCCGGTTGAACAAACCCGTCATCTCCTCAACGGTGATGGGTTGTTTGGTCTGCGGGTTGATCATCGGCAGCGGCTTGTTCTTCATGTCCGCCACAATATTGTACCACTCCGTAGGGATTTCCTTTTCAGTCAAAAAGAATCTTTTCTGTTTTTCCATCGTGAATAATGAATGCTGATAAATTTGGACACAAATAACACATGTTTCAAGGTTGTCACGCATTCGAAGGCAATATTTCAAAATTCGGACCGCTTTTTTTTGAATTTCCCGAAAATCGGAGTAACTTCACACGCCAATTGAAGTACGGAAACATGGAACAACGCGAACGAGTTATTGTCAGAGTCAGCCTCGTCGGCATCGGGCTCAATATACTGCTGGCCGGATTCAAGGCACTCGTCGGCATGATTTCCCACTCCATCGCCTATACCGTGGACGCTGTCAACAATCTGACGGATATCCTCTCGTCGGTTGTAACCATCGTAGGGGCCAAACTCGGGGCCAAGAAACCCGACCGGGAGCATCCGCACGGACACGGGCGGATTGAATACGTGAGTTCGTTGATTGTCGCCTTCATTATTATTTACGCAGGTGTAACCGCCCTGATTGAATCCATCCAAAAAATCATCCATCCCGTTGAGGTACACTACGACACCCTCGCAATTGTGGTCATCTGCGTCTCGGTAGTGGTGAAGATCTTTATTTCCCGCTATTTCAAAACCCAGGGGAGGAAAGTGGACTCCAGTGCCCTGACCGCCTCCGGTGCCGACGCCCTGATGGATGTCGCCATTTCCCTGTCGGTATTGGCCTCGGCGGTGCTCTACATAGTGCTCGGATGGGCCATCGAAGCCTATGTAGGTGTATTCATCTCCCTCTTCATCATCAAATCGGGTGTCGGTGTAGTGAGTGATTCGGTAAGCGACATTATCGGCAGCCGAAGTGACGCACGGATGAGCCGCCGTATCAAGGAGTTACTCTGCGAGGCACCGGAAGTACGCGGTGCCTACGACCTCAACCTGTTCAACTACG
>JAGCZK010000035.1 GCA_017960065.1 Paludibacteraceae bacterium | reverse complement strand
GGGTCAGATCAAACGGGTTGCGTTGTTC
Organism: Paludibacteraceae bacterium; assembly: GCA_017960065.1. Taxonomy (GTDB): domain Bacteria; phylum Bacteroidota; class Bacteroidia; order Bacteroidales; family Paludibacteraceae; genus Enterocola. Next base: position 10,938 of record JAGCZK010000035.1, on the reverse strand, counting down.
GTCTTTGTGGCCGATGCTGATGATGCATTCCACTTCGTAGTTTTCGGGAATCTGCAACAGGTCTTTGATGTATTGGCCGGCGCTGATTCCTTCCTGACGCGACTCGCGGCAGCGTACTTGCGCCCAGCAGCTGCACAGGCCCAGGTCTTCGGCGGCCAGTTGCAGGTAGATGGCGGCGATGGAGCAGTCTTCGGTCCAGACATCGCTTTTGGCGGTGTCGGCGATGACGACGATGTTCAGGGGAGCCGTGGCCACAAAGGCGCTGCCGTTGGGCTTGCATTCCGACAGCCTGACGCTGGTTTCGGGGTCGGTCACCACGATAAATTCCCAAGGATTGGCTCGTTTGCCGGCCGGGGCCATCAAAACGGTTTCCAAAAGTTTGTCGATAGTGGCCTGGTCAATGGGTTGACCGGTGTACTTGCGATAGCTGCGGCGCTGGCGTGCCAGTTCGTAGAAGGAATTCATGTTTATGGTTGTTTAGAGGTTTGTTTGGGTGTGAGTACATTGAACATATACACAAAGGCCACGGTGATGGCCTGGTTGCTCGAACTGCTGAAGGGTTCGCCCCGGCGGTCGGAGAAGATGTTGCCCAATCCGACGTCGTAGCGGGCTTCCAGCTGGAAGTATCCGGCTTTTTCGGAATGGAATTCGTAGCCTAATCCGCCGAAGAGCGAGTAGTCGAAACGGTTTTCGATGGCCTTGGCCTGTTCTTCGCCCCCGCCGCTAATGGGTTCGGTGGCGCTGTCGGCAAGCATGAAGCGGATTTTCGGGCCTAAATTGATGAAAAAACGGTTTTTTCTGCCAAAATAGATGTGCGACACCAAGGGAATCTCGAGGTAATCGAAACGGTGTCGGTAGGTTTCGCCGGCGTCGTTGGTGCTCGACCATCCGCGCCGGGTGTAATTGATTTCGGCTTGAAGACCAAAATGTTTTTGGATGATGTAGCGGATGTTGAGGCCGCCGGTGTAGGTGACATCAAAATTCTGGCTGACGCTCGGCGTAAACGACACGTGCGGCCACAGGGCCACGCCTTGGTTGGTACCGATGGCCAGCTCCGGCTCCAAAAACTTGTATTGGGCCTGCAGGGCGCCAACGGCCAGGCAAACTAACAGAAGCAAGCTCAGCCGTTTCATCTTGCGTAGCGGTTAATACCGTCAGTGTCAAAACGTTGCAACAAAACACCCCGGTTGAGGTAGCCGCCTTCCTGACTGATCTTTTCGAAATAGAAATCCATCTGACTCAACGCCACCGGCAACTCGGGCAGGAAGAATCGGAAATCCGGGCCGTAGTTGGCAATCATTTCGGAGAAGAACAGGGTGATGTCGTAGCCAAACAGGGCGTAGTTGGGGATGTTCTGGATTCCGGGCATGCCGTAACGGTTGATGAACTTGGCAAAGAAGCGGTGTACCTGCGGGTCGTTGAAGTCGGTGTAATAATTGGTGTAGGCGTACAACGGACGCTCGTACAAGTCTTTGAGCTGGGTGTTGTGCCATTCGGCAAAGCCAAACACCTCGATGTCGGGTTCGGTGAGCAGCTTGAGCTGTTCGCCCAAGTTGGTGAGGGCTGCCGGCTGGGTGCTCGGCAGTACGAGCAACAGCTTCTTTTCGGTCAGGCGGGCCAGCGAGTCGGCCTCGAGGGCGATGTTGGCGTCGGTAATCCGGTGGTAGGGCAGCTTGGCCTCGTCCAAAAAGAGTTGCAGGGTGTCGGTAAACCCGAATTTGTCGGTTTGGCTGACTTTTTTCGGGTCGATGATCACCGTTTCGAAATCGGCAAAGGTCTGGGCGTAACTTTCGGCCATCACGCCATAGAGTTCCTTTTGCGGGCTGACAATCTGAAACAGGTACTTGTTGTTGAGCGTTTCGGCCGTGTTGCTGGCAAACGGAACCACCACCGGAATCTTGTAGGTGGCGGCGAATTTCGCCACGAGGGGAATCTGGCTTTGGTAGGCCGGTCCGATAATCAGATCGACTTGTTTGATGGGGTCCGACAACAGCACTTCCGACAGTTTGTGGGTGGTTTTGCCGATGTCGTAGGCATAAAAGTCAAAGTCCAGGCCCTCGTTGGTCAGCGAGTCGGCGGCGAGCAGGCATCCTTTGTAAAACTCCACAAAGCGGTCCATGCCGGCGTCGCGTTCGGTCGCGTCGAGCGAAAACGGCATCAACACGGCGATGGAGAGGTGTCTTTGCGGTTTTTGCACGGCCAGTTCGCTATCGGGGTCGTAAAATCCATGCCGGTGGAGCGACAGGGTGTCGGTCGCGAGCGTGTCGGACTCCGTGGCGGAGGTGTCGGTCGGCACCACCCACAGGTGGTTGTCGGTGCGGTGGGCGTCTGCCGGGGTGTCCACCGGTTTCAGTTTGGCGCGTTTGGAGGCAATCTTGGCCTCTTGTTCGGCTTGTTTCTTCGCCTCTTTTTCGGCCTGTTTACGGGCTTTTTCCTGCTCCTTGGCATAGTCGGGGTCGGGCACGATGAGTACGCTGCCGGCTTGCAGTTGGGTGGCCCATGGGTTCAACTCGAGCAGGCCATCGACCGTGGTGCCGTATTTTTTGGCCAGGCTGTACAGGGTTTCCTTGGCTTTGACCGTATGGGTGGTGTAGCCTGGGTCAGCACCGCCGGGCAGTTGCCCAAAGGCCTTTTTGACCGTATTGTCGGCCGTCGAGGCGGACGGCTGCTGCTGCGAGGGAGCCGGAGTTTCGGGTTCGTCGGCCGTGGTGGCAAGGTGCGCAAATTCGGCGGCGGTAATCAAATCGGTCGGAATACGCAGGGTTTCGCCCAATTTCAGCCCGTTTTCGCTACCGGGGTTGGCGGCGATGATGTCGGCCTGTGAAATGCCGAACCGACGGCTGACGGCATAGATGCCTTCGCTTTTCTGTACCGGGTAAATCAGGTAGGACTTGCCGTTTTCGTGCACTACGAGGTAGTCTTCGGCCAACATGGTGCCAAAGGCGCAGAGTAGCAGGAATAACCAACAAAATTTCTTCATAGAGTAGCGCTTTTTGTTTTTGAGAGCCGGCGGGCGGTCTCTTTTACAACAATGTTGCAAAGATATAAAAGTTTTGGCATTTTATTATAAATGTAGTATCTTTGAGACCGCCAAAATTTATTAACAATATGAAAAAAAACTTACTGACCTGGGTGTTTGCCTGCATGGCGGCCTCGGTGTCGGCTCAGTTCGAAATAACCGGCGTGCCGGTCGACACCACCGCTCGTCAGACGCATCTCGACACCGTCTTTGTCGTCGATGGCACGACGGGCGGCGTATTGACCTTTCGTGACGGAAACATGCACAAAGGGCTGCGCTGGTTGGGCTACGACCTTGACGGAAACACCAACGAGTTGGCTTCGGACGCCGATGCCACCAGCCTTTCGGTGTCGTTGCTCGCGCAGGCCTCGGTGGGGTACAAACTCGAGGTGGACGACGATACCCTCCAATACAACAAATGGGTGTGGGTGTTTGATTATCAGGCCTATCCCTTGCAACTCAACGGCATTACCGCCGACAGCGATGTCAGCGACCGCTGCCACTACATCCAGCTGCTGTTCGACTACGAAGCCGACAAATTCCTCTACGATTCGATCGGTGGCGGGCACGCGCCCTTCGAGCTCGAGCGTTATTTTGTGCTGACCTACGACTCGACCTACTATTCCGACGGCTCTTATCTGACCGAAACCGTGTCGCACACGCTCCCGGCGGTGTCTTATTATCCCATCGAATCGCCGCTCGACAATACGGTGTATTCGCTCAAGGGCGACTGCTTTGCCGAGTCGTTCGGCCGGGCAACCACGGTCGAAACCGATGAGTTTCAGGCCATTGCCGTGGCCATTCAGCCCGAGGCGTCGGTGCGCGAGCGCGATGCCAAGAATGAGTTGGACCGCGACGTGTCGAGCAACCTGAAAATCAGCGGTTCGGCGCCGCTCAATGTCGAAATATTGAGCCATGCCTCGCCTGCGGCTTTCTTCTACAACTGGTGTCTGACGACCGACCGCCGGCTGGAGCATTGCGAGGTGGAGCAGCTCGATGCCGATTACCGTTATGTCTTTACCGAGCGGCAGCTGTACTACCTGCGTTTGCAGGTGACCAACAGCGCCATGTCCGACGACAGCCTGCAAACCTGTCTGCAAGAGAAACTCTACACCATCGAGGTGATGGAGTCGTCGCTCGATGTACCCAATGTCTTCACCCCCAACGGCGATGGAATGAACGACCTGTTCAAAGTGGCCTATCGTTCGCTGACTTCGTTTAAGGCCCGTGTATATAATGTATGGGGACGCTTGGTCTATAGCTGGGAAGACCCGACCGACGGCTGGGACGGCACCATTGGTGGCAAGCCGGCCGCAGAAGGCGCCTACTTCTATGTGATCGAGGCGGTGGGCGACGACCGCGACGAAAAAGGCAACCCCATCAAATATTCGCTCAAAGGGGATATTAACCTGATCCGGTAATCGGATCTGTTCTAATAGAAGAAACGTGATGTGTATGGTTCAATTTTGGCGCTCCATGCCGGTGCGTGGGGGGGCGGTTGGCTCGGTGTAAGGGCCTGAAAGTAGGAATTGTAGCGGCCCTGACAGCCGTTTCGGTAACGGAGGCTCCGGCCCAAACCGAAGTGCCTCTCCGTAAGGTGAAAGTGGAGGATCCTCAAGAGGCCGAAGAACTGTGGCCGACGGCGTTTACACCCTTCAAGGCCGACGGCCGCAACGACGAATTCCTGTCGCCCAAGACTCCCGGCAAACAAGAACGCGCCAATTGGACGCTTCTGGTCTTCGACCGCGAAGGCCGGACCGTGTACGAAGGCAAGTGCGGCTGGGATGGCAAACGCAACGGAACGCCCGTCCTTCCCGGACAGTATTACTACATCGTCCACTTTCCGAACGGCGGCTCACACAAAGACTCCGTCCTCGTAGTCAAAGAGTGATGTGAGGAAGTTCGGAGTGTTACGATTTGTCCTTTCTTAAAAGCGTACTGCTTGTTATTGATATTTAGTTCTGAGGTGTTTCGATGCCTTGGCTTCCAATTTGTTTACGTGGCGAGGGGTAGTATTATTTCATCCAATTTTGAATATTGAGACCTTGGATGCGGTTGAAATGTTTTTCGTTACCAGTAACCAAGGTGATGTTTTCTTGAAGCGCTGTAGCCGCAATTAACAAATCGAAATTGTCCAGTCGATTACCTTGAGATTCAAGTTCTGCTCGGATTTTTCCGTAAAGAGGTAAACTATATCCGAGTGGTAGTACGTCGAATAACTCTTCAATTTTTCGAATATCGCTATAGTGATTTTGTTTACCGGATTTGGCTGCACCATAGTATAACTCCGCAATTGTTATTTCTGAAACACAGCAGCATTCTTGTCCTTTGTCGTAAATATGTTCTATTACGCATGGATGTCCTTTGATGACGGCGATGCAGATATCAGTGTCTAATAAGAACTTGTTCATGTTACCAGTCTAGATTTTTCTTTCGGTTTTTCCGAGTCTTTCTTAGTTTTTGTGCGATACTTTCGGCATCCTCGTCGCCACCCCAGTCTTTACTGAATGTTTTCAGCGCTTCGTTTAGGGTGTATTCCTTTTTCTTTACGGGCTCAACCATAGACTCTGACAGTCTTGCGATAATCGCCAGTTTGGTGTTTGGGCTTAATGGAGTGAGTATGCGCAAATAATCATCTACAGTGGTGTAGGTGATTCCGTAAGGAACTGGAGGCTCTTCGATTGTGTTTGCCGTTGTCTGTCTGGGGCATTCTATAGCAAACGGGATACTTTGTTCTTCTACCGTCTTTCGTAGAAACAGCCGAATGGCCGATGATAAGTCAAGTCCCATACGATCAAGCGTGTTAGCCGCCTCTTTCTTTAGGGTGTCGTCAATGCGTATCTGCAGTAGGTTCATGGTTTTCTGTATTTTTACTTGCAAATATAATGACATTGTAATTACAAAACAAATAAAAGTAGAAAAAAATCCCCGACACTTATTTGGTGCCGGGGATTTTTTGGGGGTGAGGAATTGCGTCTTATCGTTTTACAATGCGGAAGGTGCCGCCTGGGGTGTGGAGCAGGTAAATGCCCGGGGCCAGATTCGCCACTGCAAGCGGGGTGATGCCGGCAGTCAGCGTGCCGGTCATCAGGAGGCGCCCGCCCAAGTCGGTTAGTGCAAAACCTGCTGATTCATAATAGTTTATATACACATATTCGCTGGTGGGATTGGGGTACACCCGGAGCTTGCCTGATGCGTCGTCGGATTCGGCAACCCCTGTCAGATCGACCGGTTGCAATTGCCACAGCGCCCCGTTGTTGTCGGTCTGCCACCACTGGTGCAGTTGCTCGTCGAGGGTGGTGGTGGAGGTTTGTGCGTACATGCCCGTGTGCTCGGCAATCAGGTGGTAATAGCCGTCGCCGTTGCTGACCAGAATGAAGCGCTGGTTAGGCGTTTCCCAATAAGGCCATTGGTGAATCACCGTGCCGGCCTCGTACGAATAGCCCGAAACATCGAGTCCGAAACCGCTGTGGCGCGCCGTTACCGTGTAACTGCCGTCTGCAATTTCGGTCAGTTGCCACCGTTGGTTGTCGGTGCCGTAGTAGGGCGCCTGAATGACCGCAATGCCTTGGTCGGTGGCCCCCGTTCCTCCTTTGACATCCATGTACATGTCCGACAATTTGTTCTTCAGGTAATAAAGCCCATCCAAACCGCGCTCGCCGTTGGGACTGACCCGGATGGAGCTTGTCTGGTCGTTCCACTCGGCCGGTACACAGGCCACGTCGGCCGTGACAACGAGCGAGTCGCCCGTGCAGTTATCGCCTTTGTATAGCACGGCTTTGTATCCTTCCGACACTTTGACCGACGACAAATTGTTGTTCTTAATTTTGGCATTGTTGAGGTCGGCCGTGGTGTACGTGCCTACGCCAAAACCGCAGTGAAAGCCTTTGTAGTCGCAATCCACATACGCGGTTACCAGTCCGTAATTCGGATAGGTGTAATCGCTGCCAGGGTCGGTGCTGAGCCCGTTGCGCTCGCGAATCAGTTGGAAGATGTGGTCGGGGCGGACAACGATGTAGTCGCTGCCGAGCGATTGGGCCACGTTATAGAAGTTCTCGGGCTTGACATCGGTCCAAGGCTGCGCCTGAATGATGATGAACCGGGGCTCGTTGCCGTTCCAGCCCGCCGCCGCCGAGGCAAGGTGGTTGCGCATGGCTTCTTGGCCCGTGCAATAGTTGCACGAGAGTGCCATGGAGGGCAGTTTCGAACTGAAAATGGTGAGGCCGCCCCCCGTGTTTTGCGACGTGAGGCCAAGCAGCGTGGGCGAGTTGGCGGCGTAGTTTTCGCCCGCCGTGGTGCTAATGTTGCCCGTAATCGTATTCCATACCGTGACAACGCGCAAGCCCGCCTCGCGGTTATAGGTCTCGGTCCGCTGGGTAAAGTCGGTGAGCTCGGCCTGATCGTTGTAGAAATTGGGGTAGGAGTAGCCGTAGCCCGACGGACCCGACACGAGGCAGTCGTTGTCTGTGGCCGACTGGTGGTAGAAGTTGAGCGCCCCCGGCATGGCATCGACCATGGCGGGCGAAAGTGTCCAGCCCATCGGCACTTGTCCGCGGCGGTAGTTGTTCCACAACTTACGCATCAGGTGCTCCACATATTGCAAGTTGTCGCCATCGCTCAAGATAAACGACACGTAGATTTTGTTCTGAAGCGCGGGCTTGGCCGGCGGCGCTTTGGTGTTGATGCGGCGGGGCATACCACTGTGTACCGTCAGGTTGCAGGCGTAGTCGCTGGCAATGGTGGCAATGCCATATTCCGAAGCGCGCCTAACGCCGGCTTCCTCTTCGGGCCACCAGCCCAGCCAGCAGGCACCACGCGGCATGTCGCCCAAGAACTTGTTAAGCAGTGTGCTTTCTTCGCTTACCTTGGGGTCGAGCCAAACCACGCCCAACCCGGTGGCTACGGCATACTCGCGCACCGCGGCCTTTTGCCCTTGCGGGCTGATGCCGATCATGGCGCGTTTGTCTAGCCCCGACCAATAGTTGTTGTACAAGTCGTTATAGACCGCCATCTTGTCCAAGTATCGTCCGCGCAGGTCGGTCAAAACGGGCAGGTTGTAGGGCGCCGAGGTCAGCTTTTTGACCAAGGTGGGGGCGCAGATCAGCGCGTTTTTCTGGCTGGAAATGACGGTGGCGATGTTGACGGAATGAATCTGACTGGGGTCGTAAACCACCAGGCCGCTGACCTCGGACAGGTATTTGTCGAGCACTTCCCAACGGTTTTCTTTGTGCTCCACATACTTGAGTTTGAGCGAGTTGAGCCAGGTGTAGGGGCCTTCGGCGAAAGCGTCGCCTTCGTACGAGAAGATGCGCGGCTGCTTGCGGTTGACCAGGCCTTTGAGCGAGGCAAACAGGTATTGCTCGGGCGCATCGTTGTTGGATTCAATCTCAATCCAATCGACCATCGTGTAAGAGGCTCCATACCAATAGACCCGTGTCTCAATATCGTGGTTTTCGTAATTGAGGGTGAAATCGTAAGTAAAGGTGCAGTATGTGCCGGCTGTTTCGAAATCCTGCCGTTTGATGTCGGCCGAGGCCAAGACATTGCCGTTGGTGTTGTCGCGCACATCGACTGTGACGATTTTGTCGTTGTTGGCCGTGTTGTTGTCCACTTTTATGCGGAATTTCACCTTGTAGTCGCCCATCGGAAGCCCGCGGTAGTAAGGGCCGTAAACCATGTGGGTATTGGCCTGGTCGATGCCCGTCTGGCAGAGACGGCCGCCTTCGACGTTGCGGCCGGTGTTGCCCGGCAGGTCTTCTGCCTCCCAACGCCAGGTCTCGCTGTAAGGCGTGTTGGTGCCGTTGATATAGATCAGGTCTTGCGTTTGGCAAGTGGCCGGAAACGACGGCAGCAGTTGTCCTTGTGGCCAGTTGAGCGCGTGGGCGGAAAAGCATGTCGCAAACAGTGCTATAACAGATAGCGCATGTCGGAAGGATGTGGTTTTAAGCATTTGACAACAGAATTGTTTGTTTAGTGCTTCAAAATTAAATAAAAGAAATAAGGTGCAAAACAGTTGCAGGCAAATAAGTGGACAGCTGTCCTATAAAGTGAGGTGTTGATGTAGTGGCGTTATTCGTTCAGCGGAATTTCGAGCATCTCGAAGTTGGTGATGCGCTCGCCGTCGATTTGGAAACGGACCAGGGTGCGGACGAGTTGGAAGCCCTGCCGGCCGGCGGCCCCCGGGTTGATGTGCAGCAGGTTGAGGGCCGGGTCGTTCATCACTTTGAGGATGTGCGAGTGCCCGCAGACAAAGAGTTTCACCTGGTTTTCGAACAGGCAGCGCTGCACGCCCGGCGCGTATTTGCCCGGATAGCCTCCGATGTGGGTGAGATAGACGCGCACCTTTTCCACGTCGAAGAGCAGGCTGCTGTGCGTGAGGTTGCGCACGTCGTAGCCATCGGCATTGCCGTAAACCGCCCGTACGGTCGGTTTGTTGTTGCGCAAGCGCAACAAGACATCGGCGGAGCCGATGTCGCCGGCATGCCATACTTCATCGCAGGGCGCAAAAAACTCCAGATACCGGTCGTCCCAGTAGCCGTGCGTGTCCGATAAAACTCCGATGGTGGTAATGGCGGTGGAATTTATTTTTTCTTTTCGGGAGCAGCCTCGGGTTTGTGGCCCATGCTGCAGCTGCCGTTGAACACGGCGTGTTGCTCAATGATCAGCGTGTTGGTCTTGATGTCGCCGGTCACTTTTCCGTCGGCCTTGATCAGCAGGGTGTCCTTGGCTTCGATGTTGCCGGTAACCGTACCCATGACATCCACGTTTTCGGCGACCACGTCGCCGGTAAAGACGCCTTGGTTGCCGATGACCAGACGGGCCGTCGAATCGATGGTTCCTTCAATAAACCCGTCGAGGCGAAGGTCGCCCGAAGTGGTGATGTCTCCTTTGATAGTGGTGCCTGCGGCAACGATGTTGGTCTGGCCGTTATGAGTTTCCATCTGCTTTGCCATATTTGATTGTTTGGTTATCGTGTAAAAAAAAGGAAAGGCTGACTACATCGCACCGCTCAACCAACTACCCTTGCTGCGGTCAAGCCCTGGGGGATTCGAAGGGAGCTGGTCGTGTAGGACCTTTCCAAGCGCAAAGGTAGGGATTTTTCCTGAATTAAGCAATAAAAAAATCAAAATACTTGGTCAACTCCCCCAAAAATCGTAATTTTGTGAGGCGGTTCAGGCAAGCTGTGGCCGCGTTTCGCTTTGGGCGAACTATCCGAATCAGTATGGACTCTATCGAAAAACGCCAGTATATCCGTCAGTGCGCCATGCAGCACGGCCTGTGGTTTGCCGCCTATATTGTGGTGCAGTTTTTGCTGACTGTCAACGGATTGCACTCGGTGTGGTGTTCGGCCTTGTCGCTGGTGCTGTTGCTGCTGGCCCCGGTGTTCCTGTTTGTACTGTGGCTGACGGTACGCAGCGACCTGCAGCCCGAACCCATGAGTTTCGGCCTGTCGTTTCTGCTGGTCGTTTACATCGTGTTTTTCACCACCTTGCTGTTCGTGCCGTTGCAGATTGCGTACTTCAAGTACCTGAATCCCGAATTTATCGGCGAAATGACGCGTCAGGCCATCGAATCGCTCGGACAGTTGCACACGCTCAACCCGACCGCCGGGTACGACGAGCTGGCCACGCAGTTGCGTTTGCAGGCGCCCACCGGGGTCGAAATCGGTTTTTCGAGTGCCTGGCTGCTGATTTTCGCCGGTGTGCTGTGGGGGCTCCTCGTGGCTGCCGCCGGCCGTTTTTTAGAACATGTAAAATCCTCAAAATAAGATGAATTTATCCGTAGTCATCCCGTTGTATAACGAAGCCGAATCGCTTCCGGAACTGCACGCCTGGATCAAGCGTGTGGCCGATGCCGAAGGCTATTCGTACGAGATTATCTTTGTGAACGACGGCAGTACCGACGATTCGTGGCAGGTG
>JAGCZK010000034.1 GCA_017960065.1 Paludibacteraceae bacterium | reverse complement strand
TATCCGGGTGAGCCTACCGGCATTCCGCAATTCGTGCGCGACCATGGTCTTCAACTCCGTTACTACAACGAACCCGACGCTTTGGGCGGCGACGGTTGGTGTCCCGATTACGGCAATGAATTCTTCGTTCAGTCGATGGAAGCTTTCATCGCGGCGTTTGGCGACCGCTACGACGGCGACGGCCGCATCGGTTACATCACCATCGGCCTGCTCGGTTTCTGGGGAGAATGGCACAATTGGCCGTATGATGAGGATACCTCCGACGGTAAGCCCGACTGGAGTGTCCCCACCGGCACATTTCGTCGGGTACTCGATGCGTTCCAGTCTGCATTTTCGGTAACGAAAATATGCGTTCGCGAGCCCAAAGGCGGGATTTCCTACAATGGTCGCACCGTCGGATTTCACGACGATTCTTTCGCTTACGCCACCTTGTCGAAGGCTTCGGGTGGACAGGACTGGAGTTTTTGGCAAAAAATGAAGAATGCGGGGCTGGCGCAAATCTGGCAGACCGAAGCAATTGGCGGCGAAATCTACCCGCCGCTGCAGCAAGTGCTGTTTGCCGGAGGCTCGGGCGAATGTCAGGATTGGAACCGTTGCGTGAGCGAGACCCATCCGACCTGGATGCTTTGCGAACAAATCAAGTACTACAACGGTCAAACCCGCCAGAAAGCCATCGACGCTTCGGTGCAGATGGGGTACGACCTGCAAGTGACCGCTTCGTACTTTGACGATATTACCACGGCCGACCCCTGGTTTCCGCTGACCATCCAAATGCGCAACATCGGCGTAGCTCCCTTCTATTACGGCCCGGATTTGTGGCCGGTGGTAGTGGCGGTGCGCCAAAACGGCACGGTGGTGGATCAGACCGTCACTCCCTGGGACCTGCGTACCGTGGCGGCCGACGGACAGATCGTCACCTTCGACTACACCTGGCACCGCCAGTTTCCGCAAGGTTCCTACGAACTCTGTATAAAGGTGCAGAATCCGCTACCCAACGGAAACGTGCTCGGATTTGCCAATGCCCGTCAGGAAACTTCGGGTTGGTTGCCGGTGGGCAGTTTTACGGTTAGCCGTCCGTCTTCGCTTGCGGAGGTTTCTACGGCAGGTCTGCGTTGCGGTTTTCGCAACAACCGCTTGCAACTGACCGATTCGCAGCCGCATTCGTTGGTAGTTTGCACACTCTCAGGAAAATGTCTGTACCGGGGGCAAACAACAAACCTGACGCTCGACTCGGAAGAGCCGGTACTGTTGGTCGTTGTTGACGGCCAGTCTTATAAATTGGAACAAAACAAATAGTGAATATGGCGCAAAGCAAACCTTCTTGGCAAGAGGCCCTGGCCGGGCTTCGAACCGGTTTTGACGATGCCTCGCAGCTTCCGGTGGACGAACCTCAAGACGAGGCCGGACAGGCTGTCGGCAAACAGCAACTCTGCCTGTCCTTTCAGCGGAGGGCGGGCAAACCGGCCACCATTGTAACCGGTTTTGAGGGAACTCCCGGGCAGTTGGCCGATTTGGCCAAAGAACTGAAGGTAAAGTTGTCGGTTGGCGGGTCGGTGCGCGACGGGGAACTGTTGTTGCAGGGCGATGTCCGCAAGGCGCTGCGTACCTGTTTGCAAACTAAAGGATGGAAAGTGAAAGGAATGTGATTTGAGATATGGCTTGTTGATAATGAAGGCTTCGGCCGGTTCGGGCAAAACGTACAGCCTGACCCAAACTTGTCTGGACTACCTGTCGGTCAATCCGACAGACGCGTACCGTCGGGTGATGGCGGTGACTTTTACCAATAAGGCGACCGCCGAGATGAAAGACCGGATTGTGCAGGCTTTGGCCGAAAAAGCCAAGCCGGGTTCCAATCCGGCCCCCTTTGACAGTAACCAGGCCGCCTACAAATGTCTGTCGGCGGTGTTGCAAGACTACACGCGTTTTCATGTGATGACCATCGACCAGTTCTTTCAAAAAATTCTTCGGAATTTTGTCCGTGAACTGAAAATCAACCAGGCCTACGAGGTGGAGACGAACACCTCGCTCGCAATCGATTATGCGGTCGATGCCTTTTTCAAATCCTTGGAGGTGGATGACTCCCTTTACGGATGGCTCGAGGACTATCTCAACGACGACTCGGAAAATTTTGCCGACGTGCGTAAAAAACTGAAATCCATTGCCCAATGGCTGGATAAAGAGAATATGGCGGCTTACCTACCCCAACTGACCGAAGCGACCAAAGACAAGTCGTCGATGAAAACGTGCAAGGATCAAATGCGGAGTCGGCTCGACGAGTTGGACGCTGAGTTTGCAAGACAAAGCAAGGAATTGTACGAACAATTGGAAAGCATGCCTCTTTCACCGAAAGATTGGGATAAGTACAACGTTATCAATAAACTAAAAACGATTACGGTATCAGCCGGTGCTGACATTGTTGGCAAGTCTCTCCCTAAAATGGCTACCGATGATTTCGGTTGGGTAAAAAAAGATTTCATCCCGCAGGTTACTTCTTATTGGACACCGGACTGGCAAGAAAAGATGCATAAGTTTTTTGATTGGAAGGAAAAAAATAAGGTTGAATACCAGACCCTGACCATCCTGCTCCGCAACTTTTCGAACTTTGTCATTTTGGCCGACCTTAACCGGCATTACCAACAATACCAGAAGGATAACCATTCGCTGCTAATCAGCAGCTGTCCGCAACTGGTCAACGATTTGATCCACGACTGCGAAACCCCCTTTATCTACGAACGGGTGGGTATGACAATCGAACATTACATGCTCGATGAATTTCAGGACACCTCCACGAAACAATGGAGCAACTTTAAACCCCTGTTGGATATGGCCAAGTCGCAGGGCGACGAGAAAAAACCGGCGAACCTGGTGGTGGGGGATGTCAAGCAAAGCATCTATCGTTGGCGCAACTCCAACTGGCAGCTTCTGTCCGGATTGGACGAGGAGTGCAAGGATTGGAAGGTGAAAACCGAAACCTTGAAAAATAACTGGCGCAGTTGCCCGGAGATTGTTCGTTTCAACAATGCGTTATTTGATCCGCAGAAGGGTGCACCCGCAGTTATTCATCAGTATTTTGAAGAAAATTTTGCGAAGTTGACATCGATGACGGGTATTCCGTCGTTGTATCAGGACAGCGCCCAGGAGCCGGCTTTAAAAGAGGATGGAACCGGCAGGGTCGAATTGCGTCTGTTTGAAAAGACGGAAAGGAGTAATGATGCATGGCACGAGTCGGCTCGCGGGCAGATGCTCGGCGAAATGAGGCGTCTTCGCCAAGAATCCGGTTATGCGTGGAGCGATTTTGCCGTGTTGGTGCGTTACCAACGCCATGCGGTCGAACTGGCCGATTTTTTGGTGGCCAACGGCGTGCCCGTGTTGTCGACCGAGGCCCTGTCGCTGCAAAGTTCGCCGGCCATACACCAGCTGTTGCTGGTGCTGCAGGCCATGGCTGCAAACGATGCAAATATGAAATCCTGGCTGGCCGTCCGCTATCCGGCATACGCCTCCCAACAAACGGTGATAGATACACAAGTGGTCGGCAAGCCTTTGTTCGAAGCCATCGAACAGCTGATTTTGCTGCTCGAATTGAATCAGGATTCGTCGCAGGCCCCTTATTTGCAAGCCTTCCAAGACTCGGTCGGCCAATATCTGTCAAAAGGGACCAACGACTACGAGGCCTTTTTGAAGTGGTGGCTGGAGAACGGGTCCGGCAAAAGCATTGTCACCCCAGAAGGCATCGATGCCGTTACCATTTCCACCATTCACAAATCGAAAGGGTTGGACGATGGGGTGGTGTTTGTTCCGTATTGTGATTGGGAAACCTGTATCGATCAGAAAAAAGCTTCCGAAATTCTGGTAAAACCGGGTCGGAATATTTCCTTGCCGGTGATTCCGGTGGAAGCCAAGAGTGTGTTATCCGAAACGGATTTTCGTGATTCCTACCTCGAAGAGGAGTACCGGACCATCATTGACAACCTGAATCTGATGTATGTGGCCTTTACCCGGCCGAAGTGCGGACTGTATGTCTATGGCCCTGACGAGTCGGATAAGTCGGATAAGCTGAACAGCGTCAACAGCCTGCTCAAAAAATGTTTTACGGCGAATGCATCGGAGTCTGGGCAGTGGGTTTACCAGCAGGGCCGCTTGCCGAAAGCTCCTGAGCATAAGCAGGTTTCGGGGCTTGTCAAGGAGTTGTCGTACCCGGTGGAGGTGCGCGACATGGAACTGCGTCTGCACGATCGCGACGAAGAGTCGGCGCGCAGCTGGGGCACCAAGTTGCATGCCGTGTTGGAAAAAGTCGGCCTGGCCAACGATTTGGATGCGGCGCTGGACGAACACGTCCGGGCCGGCAATCTGACCGATAAAGAGCGGCAGACGGCCAAGGAAGAATTGACCCAAATGTTGGCCTTGCCCGACGTGAAGCCGTGGTTCGACGGCAGTATGCAGGTGAAGGCCGAAGCGCCGATTCTGACCCGCCAGGGGACTTGGCGTCCCGACCGGGTGCTGCTGTCCGGAAATAGCGCCCTGGTGGTCGATTATAAGTTTGGAGAGCCTAAAAACAGCTACGGCGAACAGGTGCGGCGGTATATGCGCCTGTTGTCGGAAATGGGCTATACCGACGTGCGCGGTGCTATTTATTATCACCTTCAGAAGCGGGTGGAGCGGGTGTCGTAGGTTTGCGACGCACTTTGCCCAACCGTTTGGCTTTTTCCCAAGCGGCTTTTTTCTTTTCGTATTCGGCGTATTGCCGTTCGAGGTAGTTGTCTGCCATGGTATGTCGATAAAACGCTTGCAAAGGTAGTGAAAAAAGTGTTACCTTTGCAAACACATTTGTAACGAGCGAACGCCTATGGCTGGTATTGCATCTCATATTCATTTCAGGGGCTTGTACCACTACACCCAGTGTCTGCACAACTGGTTTTATTATCGGCACCGGCGCTTTGTCAACCGGCAGCTGGTTCCCGCCCCTGGCACGCCGGTGCTGGTGGTGGCCAACCACCAGAATGCGCTGGGCGACCCCCTGGCCCTCGAATTCGCCTTTTCCGACCGTCGCCTCAGCATTTTTGCCCGGGCCGACATCTTCCAAAAGAAGTTTCTCAATTTCTTTTTCAGGGCCATCTATGTGCTGCCTTCGTATCGGATGCGCACCGACGGCGAGGCCTCGGTCAGCAAAAATTTCAGCGTGTTCAACGAAGCGGCCCAACGGCTGCTGGACGGCGGTACACTGGCCATTTTCCCCGAAGGGACGAACCAACCGGGGCACTGGCTGGGCGAGTTTTCGCTGGCGTATCTGCGGCTGGCCTTCGAGGCGGCCGAACTCTCGGGCTGGCAAAAAGACATTCAGATTCTTCCTGTCGGACTGCATTACGAAAGTTATTTCCGGTTCCATACCGACCAGTTGGTCAGCTTCGGGCAGCCGATTTCGCTGCAGCCCTATTACGAGCGTTACCAGACCAAACCCCGTACCGTACAGCGTGAGGTTGACGCCCTGGTGTGCGAGCGCCTCAAAGCGCTGATGCTGCACATCGATACCGAAACCGACCGCGAAGCCGTCGAGCTGCTGCGCGAGGGCATCGGCCGGGCCGTTTCCGAAATCCGTGCAGGCGGCCGCCAGCGTCTCGACGCCCAATTGCAGTCCGACCGGCACCTGGTCGAACGGATGGAAAACCTGCAGCAAACCGATCCCAAACAATGGAAGCTGCTTCGCGATGAGGTGACCGATGTCGAGCAGGAAATCCGCAGTTGGGGCATGCGTCACTGGCTGTTTTACCGTCCGTGGCGTTTGTGGCGCCTGCTACTGGAAATCCTCCTGCTGCTGATTGCCTCGCCTTTGGCGGCGGTAGGCTTTGCGGCGGTAGGCCCGATTGTGCTGGCCATGCGCCCGCTGATTCGCAAATTCCGCCAGATGGGTGGCCCGTTTCCCCTGTTCCAAAGCGGGGTGCAGTTTATCGGCCTGATGGTGCTGCCCTTGTGGTTTGTACTTATCGGCCTGCTCGTCGGCGCCCTTTCTCTCTGGTGGGCAGGTCTGGCGGTCGCCCTGTTGCTGCCGCTGGCCGGAATGTGCGCCTGGCGTTGGTCGGTCGGGCTGAAAAAGACGCTGGGAATGTGCCGCTACCGTCGCCTTATGCGCGATGAGGAAGGCACTGCGCTGGCCGAACGCTGGCGGATGTTGTACAAAAAACTGAAGACCCTGATATGATGTGGATTTTTGCCGGCTTGCTTTCGTCGGTGTTCATGGGCATTTACGAAGTGTGCAAAAAGCATGCGGTGTCGGGCAATGCCGTTTTGCCGGTGCTTTGGCTGACCATGCTTTTTTCGAGCCTGCTGCTCGTCCCCATGTTTTTTATCAAAGTTCCATCGATTGACGCTACGACCCACCTGCTTATTTTTGTCAAAGCCTGCCTGGTGATGTGCTCGGGCATCTGTGCCTATACGGGCATCAAACATGTGCCGCTGACGCTTGCCGCCCCGGTGACCGCCACACGGCCGATGTGGGTGGTGTTGGGCGCGGTGCTGCTGTTTGGCGAGCAGTTGTCGCTGTGGCAGTGGCTGGCGGTGGCGCT
>JAGCZK010000008.1 GCA_017960065.1 Paludibacteraceae bacterium | reverse complement strand
AACGGCGCAAAGGTATTACAAAATTATCCGTTACGCAAGCAATAACGACAAATAAAGGCGGAAATACAAAAATAATTAATGCTTTTAAGATAAAAATTTGCACGCTAAACAAAAAAGACTTACCTTTGCAGTCCAAAATTTATCAACCATTATTTACCTAATTAAAGGAACATTATGAACAATTACGAAACCGTTTTCATTTTGACTCCCGTTTTATCTGACGTTCAGATGAAGGAAGCGGTCGACAAGTTCAAGGACGTTTTGACACAAGCAGGTGCCGAAATCCTGAACGAGGAGAATTGGGGTTTGCGCAAACTGGCCTATCCCATCGAAAAGAAATCGACCGGATTTTATCAATTGATCGAGTTCAAAGCCGAACCGACCATCGTAGATACCCTCGAAACGCAATTCCGTCGTGACGAGCGCGTTATCCGTTTCTTGACTGTTAAGATGGAGAAATATGCCGTCGAATACGCCGAGAAGAGAAGAAAAAAGAATACCGAAACCGAAGCATAAGGAGGAACAATTATGGCACAGAACCAATCTGAAATTCGTTATCTGACCCCGCAATCGGTGGACACGAAAAAGAAAAAATACTGCCGTTTCAAAAAGAGCGGTATCAAATACATCGACTACAAGGATCCCGAATTCTTGAAAAAATTCTTGAACGAACAAGGTAAAATCCTTCCCCGTCGTCTTACCGGCACTTCGTTGAAATTCCAACGTCAGATTGCCCAAGCAGTTAAAAGAGCACGTCACTTGGCTTTGCTCCCGTATGTAACCGACATGATGAAATAAGGAGGACCAGAGTATGAAGATTATTTTGAAAGAAGACGTATTGGGTCTTGGATACAAAGACGATGTAGTTACCGTTAAAGACGGTTACGGCCGCAACTTTTTGATTCCGACCGGCAAGGCGATCCTCGCTACGGACTCGGCCCTCAAAATTTTGGCTGAAAACTTGAAACAACGCGCCCACAAGCTGGCCCAAATCAAGGCCGACGCTGAGGCTCTGGCCGAGAAGTTGAACGGCACGACCGTCACCATCGCCACCAAAGCCAGCGAAAAAGGCAAGGTATTCGGTTCGGTTACCTCGCTGCAAATCGCCGAAGCGCTCGAAAAACAAGGCTTGGCTGTGGACAAACGCACCATTGCTTTGAAAGAGCCCCTCAAAGAACTTGGAGCCGCCAAAGTGGCCATCAAGCTTCACAAAGAGGTTAGCGCCGAAATCACCGTCGAAGTGGTTGCGGAATAATACAAACAATATCCACAAGAAAAGTCGGAGAAATATCTTCGACTTTTTTTGTGGACTCACTTAACAACAAACATTTATTGACCATGAAAAAACTTGTAATCCTGATTCTCTCCTTCGTGTGCGCCATTGCCGCACAAGCCCAACTCTCAACGGTAGGCGGCCGTCTGACCTTGTGGGGCGACAAAAACTCGCTGTCGTTCGCCCTGGTGCCCGAAGTGGAATTTGAACTGAGCGAACATTGGGAACTCGGCCTCGGCCTGGGTGTCAGCACCGAAACCGACTTGGACCTCAACTACACGAGCGCCATGGGCATTGTCGCCCCTTCGGTCGCTTACATTATCTGGGGCAACGATTTGGTGGAATTTGCAGTGGCTGCCGAAGCCGAACTCCTGTTCGACGCACGCTTACGGGGCGCTGCCATCGGATTGGTACCCGAAATCCGCTTCACCCCCTACGAACACTTGGAACTGTCCATTTCGCTGGGCATGCTCGGCACAGAATACAACGGCATCGGATGGTCGGGCGGCATTGTGCTCAACTCGGCCACCAACGGCATCGGCATCGCCTACAAATTTTAAGGGAGACCCTTATTTTTCGGGAGACTTGTCGCGGAAGAACAGCTGAATCGGCGTTCCGCAGAAGTCCCACTGCTCACGGATTTTGTTCTCCAAGAAACGCTTGTACGGATCTTTGATGTACTGCGGCAGATTGGCAAAGAACAAAATCGTGGGGGTCACCGTTTGCGGGATTTGGTACACAGACTTGATTTTGATGTACTTTCCCTTGGTGGCTGGGGGCGGATAATTCTCGATCAGCGGAAGCAAAAACTCGGTCAGCTCGCGCGTCGGCACACGGCGGTTGCGGTTTTCGAACACCCGGAGCGACTCTTCGATCGCCTTGAAGATACGCTGTTTGGTCAGCGCCGAGGTAAAGACGATGGGAAAGTCGGTAAACGGGGCGAAACGCGCCCGAATCGCCTCGGTCATCACCTTGATGGCCTTGTCGGACTTTTCTTCGACCAAATCCCACTTGTTGACGCAGACCACCAGGCCTTTCTTATTCTTTTGGATGACCGAAAAAATGTTCTGGTCCTGCGACTCAATGCCCCGGGTGGCATCGATCATCAGCACGCAGACATCGCAGTTTTCGATGGCCCGGATCGAACGCATGACCGAATAGAACTCCAGGTCTTCGTTGACCTTCGACTTTTTGCGGATACCGGCCGTATCGACCAGGTAAAACTCCTTGCCAAACTTGTTGTATTTGGTGTAAATCGAGTCGCGCGTGGTACCGGCCACATCGGTCACAATGTTGCGGTCGATGCCCATAAACGCATTGACCAGCGACGATTTGCCGGCATTCGGACGACCGACCACGGCGATACGCGGAAGCGAACTCTCGTAGGTGTCGATTTCTTCCGATTCGGGCAGCAGCCGCACAATTTCATCGAGCAGATCGCCCGTTCCCGAACCCGTCACCGACGAAATGCACATCGGATCGCCCAGCCCGAAGCTGTAAAATTCGGCCGCCTGGTACTGCAGGTCGTTGTTGTCGGTTTTGTTGGCCACCAGCAGCACCGGTTTTTTGATGGTGCGCAGCGTTGCGGCCACATCCTTGTCGAGTTCCGACACCCCGTCTTGCACATCCACCATAAACAGGATGACATCGGCTTCTTCGATGGCGATGGACACCTGACGGTTGATGGCGTCTTCGAAGACGTCGTCGCTACCGGCTACCAAGCCGCCGGTATCCACCAGCGAAAACCACTTGTGCCCCCACTCCACCTTACCGTACTGACGGTCGCGGGTGGTGCCCGCCTCATCGCTCACAATGGCGCTGCGGGTTTCGGTCAAACGATTAAAAAGGGTGGATTTCCCGACATTGGGACGCCCCACAATGGCTACTAATGACATAGTTCTATGGTTTTTGGAGCCGGAAAGGCTCGGGGTAATTATTTGCTGTCGAGCTGATAACCAAACTGTTTCAGTTGTTTGTCGCGGTTACGCCAGTCTTTTTCGACCTTGACAAACAGCTCGAGAAAGACTTTCTTCTCAAAAAAGGCCTCGATGTCCTGACGGGCGGCACTGCCCACCTTCTTGAGCATGGCCCCGCCTTTGCCGATGATGATGCCCTTTTGCGAATCGCGTTCGACAATGATCAGGGCGTTGATACGGATGACCTTGCCTTCTTCTTTGAAGCGCTCCACCACCACCTCGACCGAATACGGGATTTCCTTTTCGTACGACATCAGGATTTTTTCGCGGATAATTTCGGTCACGAAAAAACGGGCCGGACGGTCGGTCAGGGCGTCCTTGTCGAAATAAGGGGGCGACTCGGGCAAGAGTTCCTTGATTTGCGTCAGCAGTTGCTCAATTCCGAATTTTTCCCTGGCACAAATCGGCACGATGCGCGCCTCGGGCAGAATGGCCCGCCACTTTTCGCAGAGCAACTCGAGGTCGTCTTGCGACTTTAGCAAATCAATTTTATTGATAATCAAAAAGATAGGCACCCCCACATGTTTGGCTTTCTCCAAAAAGTCGGCGTTCTTGTCGAAGGTCTCGACCGTATCGGTCACATAGAGCAGCACATCGGCATCGGTAAGCGCCGACTTGGAAGCGTCGAGCATCGACTCCTGCAGGCGGTAGTTGGGCTTGAGCACTCCCGGCGTGTCGGAATACACAATCTGGAAGTCCTCCCCGTTAACGATGCCCATAATCCGATGACGTGTCGTCTGCGATTTGGACGTGATGATCGAAATCCGCTCACCCACCAAGGCGTTCATCAGGGTCGATTTTCCGACATTGGGATTTCCTACGATATTGACAAATCCGGCTTTATGCATGCTTGCTTTTGTTGCGCAAAAGAGAAATCTCTCGCTTTTAAGCCGCAAATATACAACATTTTCATTATTTTTCCGTATATTTGCATAGAATGATTTGAAGTATGAAACGCCACCACACCTTCTTTTTGGCTGCAATCCTGCTGCTGACCGCCTGTAAGCCCGCCGAGACGGAGTCGGGCTACGAAGCGTGCCCCGCGGTGACTTGCGAGCTGGTGGAGTTCAACGACAGCGTCCCCGCCCAAATCGGGCCCGACAAACCGCTCAAATTCGGCTTCGACCTCGAAATCCCCACCAAAGACCACCCGCAGCTGCGGCAACAGATTTTGGGCTGGGTGCGCGACTTGTTGGGCGAGAGTTATCAGGCGGAGTCGCTTGAAACCGACGAAATGCTGCGCTTTTTTGCCAACGACTTCTACTCCATGGCCGAGTATTACGGCGACTGCTGCTACCACGCGCATCTCGAAAAGGTGTTTGAAAACGACTATATCATCAGTTTCAAATACACCGACCATGCAGGCTCGGGCGGATACCACGACATCCACCAAACCTTTGGTCTGAGTGTGCTCAAGGCCGATGGCAGCGACGTTTCGGGCATGCTGTTCGACCGTCCCGAGAAATTGCGGGAAAAGCTCCTCGAAGGGCTGGCCGCCTACTTTCAGGTCAACACGGCCGACGAGGTGAAGCAAAAGCTCCGCGACGACGCGGCGACCGACCTGCCCCTTCCGATGCTGCCGCCATGGGTGGCCGAAGACGGCATTCACTTTTTGTACCGCCAACACGAAATTGCGCCCCCCTCGGCCGGAGAGCCCGAGTGCATCCTGTCCGTCGAGAGCCTGCGCGGCCTGCTGCGCCCGGACGTGGAGCCCCTCTTATATCCCTCTCAGAAATGAACCAGAAACTAACCGATTTTTTTGACCGGCAACTGTCGTCGTGGCCTTTGGCTTCGGCCAACTACGCCAAGCTGCGCGAAGTGGAGATCCGGACGGTCGAGGTCGACGGATACCCGGTACGGCTGCACTTCAATCCGGCCCGCGCCGTATCGTCGCAGGCCAAGCTCGACCCGGGCAGCATTGCCGCCCGCCCCTGTTTTTTGTGCCACTCCAACCGCCCCGAGGAGCAGCTTTCGCAGCCGCTGCTCGAGCGTTACACCCTGCTGGTAAACCCGTTTCCCATCTGCACCCGCCATTTTACGGTGGCCGCCAGCCAGCACGAGCCGCAAGACTTTGACAGCAGCCGGCTCAACGACATGTTGCGGCTGGCCCATGCCTTCGAAGGCGAAACCGTGCTCTACAACGGGGCGCAGGCCGGGGCATCGGCTCCCGACCATTTTCACTTCCAGGTGGTGAACACCGACTGGTTCCACATGCCCGTCGAAACGCCGCTGCCCTTTGTCAACCGCATTGTCCTGCAAGGGAAGAACCCCGCCGCCATTACGCGCGACTTCGGCAGCCTCCATTTCAACACCGTGCTCTGCAACCTGTTTTGCCGCTACGAAGACCACCAATGGACGCTGGTCGTGTTTCCGCGCAAGCGCCACCGCCCCATCCAGTTCTTCGACGGCAGCTTTTTGGTCAGCCCCGGAGCCATTGACATGACGGGCAACCTCATCATCACCCGTCGCGACGATTTCGACCGGTTGGAAGCCGAAGACATTGCCGACATCTACCGCCAAGTGAGTCTATGAACGATTTTATCCTACGCATCGGCATCTATACGCGGCCCGAAATCCGGGTTCGCTTTCACGGGCCTTACCGCGGCCAGGGGCAGTTGCTGGAAGGGGCCCAATGCCTGAAGTCGGCCGCCCTGTACGAGCCGGCCGCCGACGATGCCTACTTCGAACTCGAACAGGTGACCATCGGGGTCAACTTTCACTGGCAACGCAACGAAAACCAATGCTTCAAGGGGGCCTTGGAACTCGTGGCCGCGCCCGAGGGAGGCTGGATAGCCGTCAACCGCGTGCCGCTCGAAGTCTATCTAACCAGCGTCATCTCGTCGGAAATGAGCGCCGAATCGGACATGGAACTGCTCAAAGCCCATGCGGTGATTTCGCGTTCGTGGGCCATGTACCAACTGTTTCCGACCTATCCGCCGCAAGCGGTGCCCGACGCCACCGACAGCCGGCTGATCCGCTGGTACGACCGCGAAGGCCACCAGCTCTTCGACCTCTGCGCCGACGACCATTGCCAGCGCTACCAGGGCATCACCCGGCAAACCAATCCGCAGGTGGAAGAAGCCATTGAGGCGACCCGCGGCATGGTACTGGCTTACGACAACCGCTTGTGCGACGCGCGCTTTTACAAGTGCTGCGGCGGGGCGACCGAGGCCTACGAATCGGCGTGGGACGACACTCCCCACCCCTACCTGAGGCGGGTGGACGACACCCGGACGCCCGTAGCCGGCGACTTGCGCGATGAGGCCACCGCCTCACGCTTTATCCGCCAGGCGCCCGAAGCCTGCTGCAACACCCGCGACCACCGCATTCTGTCGCAGGTGCTGAACCACTACGATCAGGAAACCGCCGACTTTTACCGTTGGCAGGTGCGCTACACCCAAGCCCAACTGTCGGCGCTGGTTGCCCGACGCTCCGGCATCGACTTTGGCGAAATCCAAGACCTGATTCCCCTCAAGCGGGGCGTGTCGGGGCGCATCATCGAACTCCGCATCGTGGGCAGCCGCCGCAGCCTGGTGGTCGGCAAGGAACTGGAAATACGCAAATGGCTCAGCGAAAGTCATTTGTACAGTTCTGCCTTTGTCGTCGATCGCGACGCAACCGATTTTATCCTTCGTGGAGCCGGCTGGGGGCACGGGGTCGGCCTGTGCCAGATTGGAGCCGCCGTCATGGCGGCCGAAGGGGCCGGCTACCGCCAGATTTTGCAACACTATTATCCCGGCACGCAATTGTGTCCGTTATCCACCCTCATCCCTGACACCCTATGAACCGTCATGTATCGCCCTGGGCTTGGATTCCCAGTCTGTATTTTGCCGAAGGTCTGCCGTACGTCATCGTCATGACCGTTTCGACCATCATGTACAAAAACCTCGGTGTTTCCAACGCCGACATTGCCTTTTACACCAGCATGCTCTACCTGCCTTGGGTGATCAAGCCGCTGTGGAGCCCAGTGGTCGATTTGTTTCGCAGCAAGCGCTGGTGGATCACCATCATGCAACTGCTGCTGGGCGCTTCGCTGGGAGGGGTGGCGCTGACGCTTCCCGCCCCCGACTTTTTCCGTTGGACCTTGATGATTTTCTGGCTGATGGCGTTCTCGTCGGCCACACACGACATCGCCGCCGACGGCTATTACATGCTGGCCCTCGACGAGCGGCAGCAATCGGTGTTTGTCGGCTTCCGCAGTGTCTTCTACCGCATCGCCATGATTGCCGGACAGGGCGGACTGGTCTTTATTGCCGGCCGGCTGATGGCTCCCGCCGAAATGCACGGGTATGAACTCTCGCCCGTCCAGTCGTGGGGGATCGTCATCGGGGCCACCGCCATTTTGTTTCTGCTCATCGGACTGTACCACACGCTGATACTGCCCCATGCCGAAGCCACCGGCGAGACCGAAGCCGCGTCGTCCGACACCGGGCAGTCGCTGTCCGAACTGATTCTCAGTTTCTTTACCAAACCCGGCATCCTGACGGCACTGCCTTTCATCCTGCTGTACCGGCTGGGCGAGGCGCAACTGGCCAAAATCGCCTCCCCCTTCCTGCTCGACGAACGGGCGGCCGGAGGGCTGGGCGTCAGCACCGAAGACGTAGGACTCATCTACGGCACCATCGGAGTGCTCGCCCTACTGGCAGGCGGCATCTTAGGGGGGCTGTGCGCCTCGAAATGGGGGCTCAAACGCTGCCTCTGGTGGATGATCGGGGCCATGAACCTGCCCAACCTGGTGTATGTGTGGATGGCCATGGCCCTCCCCGAAAATTTTTACACGATCTCGTCCTGCATCGCTGTCGAGCAGCTGGGGTACGGTTTCGGCTTTACGGCGTTCATGCTCTATTTGATGTATTTTTCGCAAGGCAAATACAAAACGTCGCACTATGCGCTCTGCACCGGCTTTATGGCGCTTGGCATGATGATTCCGGGCATGTTTTCGGGCAGGATCCAGGAATGGCTGGGGTATGAACACTTTTTCATATGGGTGTGCCTGTGCACCATTCCGGGCATGATTATCGCCGCATTCCTTAAGATTGATCCGAGCTACGGCAAGAAGTAAAAAAAATTTCTCTATCTTTGCTATGCCGTAAGTTAAGGCTACGCCCGTAGCCTTATTTGCGGTTACATACTTAATTTATTACGAAGAAATACTACTTTATGAAAACAGAAGAAATCAAAGATCTTTTCGACAGATTTGAATTTATCGCCTGTGATTATGAGGGCGTTGAGTGTTGGAGTGCACGCGAACTTTGTGGATTATTGGGATACGCGAAGTGGGAACGTTTTGAAGGTGTCATCGAAAGAGCTAAAGAAGCATGCACCAGTGTAGGAGAACGAATTGAGGATCATTTTCCCAGCGCCGGGAAAATGATAATCGCAGCAAAAGGAGCTCAACGTGAGGTAGTTGACTATATGCTTACCCGCTATTTTACCTAACGAAGAACTTTATGCCTTTACAGAAATTGAATCAACTTCCTTTAAAAGATTAAACTTGGTGCAGAATTGAAAGCGAAACTTATGGCTTTAGTAAATTGATGGGAGCCACAAACACACCATCTTCTCTTTGATAAGCTCCTCCAACGGCGGTTAAGACTGCACCAGACGACTTCAATTTTCTAAAAGCCTTTGATAATACATGCATCTGCAATTTTTGTGTAAAGACATGCAAATTCCCAAGATTTTCAAAGAAGAATTCCCAAGATTTTCAATTCTGGCGTATTTTTTTGATTT
>JAGCZK010000033.1 GCA_017960065.1 Paludibacteraceae bacterium | reverse complement strand
GTCGGCGCTGATGGTAAACACCCAATGCGAAGGCGATACCTGCCGCCAAATAGCCTCGACAATCTTGCAATTGTTCGTCTTGACATCGGTATGCAGTTTGCTGAAACTCGTAAAATCGGTAAAACCGGTCAGGAGAGCGGCTGCCCGGTTCATCGCCTCAAAGTCGGTGTCGGGCCGCACCTGCAGGCAGTAAGCCTCGGCAAACGGGTCCTTGACCGTGCAGACATGGTACTCATACGTCCGTCGGGTGGCACTGAACCGCGCATGCATCTGCGCATCCACCGGACAGATGCGCCCGATGGCAATGTCCTTGGGCAAAAACGCATTGAGCCGTTTGGCCAGGTCCTGACAGTCGGCAAGCGGCTCCTCACAGTCGAAGTGCGCCGTCATCATTCGGGCATGCACCCCCGTGTCGGTGCGTCCGGCCCCGACAATGGGGCAGGGGCGGCGGAGCAGACATTCGAGCGCCTTTTCGAGCGTTTCCTGCACACTGATGCCGTTGGGCTGTATCTGCCAACCGTGATACCGCGTGCCGTCGTAAGAGAGATAGATAAAATACCGTTGCATGTCAAAACTGATAAAAATCGCGGCGGACCGGATAGTGATTGCGTAAGGATTCAAATTGTTCGGGGTGGGCTTTGAGCGCCTCGCTGTCGGCCAAAATGTCGTAGGGGCCGCCCTGAAAGGCCGGCAAAACCGGCATCGGCGGCAACTCCCACCCGAAATGGCGGCAAATGGCTTCGACCGCCTGTTGCGTGCCGCGCAGCTTGCCGTCTTGCGAATAGCCTGCAATGTGCGGCGTGCCGAAACGTACCCGTGCCAGCAACGCCCTCGAAATCTCAGGCTCGTTTTCCCAACAGTCGATGACCAGCGTCTGCCCGGCCTCGAGCAGGGCTTCGGTGTCGGCAATCGGGCCTCGCGCCGCATTGATCAGCAGCGCATGGGGCTGGCATTCGGCCAAAAAACGCCGGTCAATCAGGTGCCGGGTCGAGTCGTCGAGCGGGGTGTGGACTGTAACAATGTCGGCTTCGCGGCAGAGCGTCTGGCGCGACACGAACCTCTCAACGCCTTCGCGGGCTGCCCGGGGAGGATCGTTGAGCAAGACCCGCATGCCCTGGCTTTCGGCCCAACGGGCCACCCGGCCGCCGACCTGCCCTGCGCCAATAATGCCGATGCAGCGCCCTTGGAGCCGGCCGAAAACCGATTGGCAGGCCGATGCCACATAGTTGACCACCGAGTTGGCGTTGCATCCCGGCGCATTGGACCAGGCAATGCCGTGTTGGCGGCAATAAGCCGTGTCGATGTGGTCGTAGCCGATGGTGGCGGTGGCGATGCAGCGCACCCGGCTGCCTTCGAGCAGGGCGGCGTTGCAATGCGTGCGGGTGCGTACAAGGAGTGCATCCGCCTCGCGAACGGCAGCGGCATTTATCGCGGTCGGATCGAGGTAGCGCACTTCGGCGTAAGCCTCCAGCAACCCTTTCAAAAAGGGGATGTGGCTGTCGGCGAGGATGAGGGGGCGTGGGGTACTCATGGTTCGGAAATGGTCACATGGATGACATCGCCACCCCAATGCAGTTCGTTCCAGAGGCGGGTGAGCGCGCGTTCCTGGCCAATCATAAAGGCGACAAAACGGATGTCGCAGACCAGGTAACGGCCCTTTTCGGCATTGAAACGATAGGGGTAACGGCGGTTTTCGGTGTTGGCGTCGCTCAAAATGCCCAGCAACTCGCCCCGTTCGTTATACACTCCGGCACCGTATTGGCGGCCGGCATAGTCGGCGTCAATCCAAAACGAAAGGATGCGGTCGTCGGAGTCGGCGCTTTCTTGCCGGGCCCAGCGGCTGAACGGGTTGTAGGGGTTGCTTTCGCCTATTCCCGAAAGGTGGGCGCAGTAGTCGATGCTGACCCCGTCGATGGGTTTGAACCCGCGGATGCTGCCGTACGACAGCCGCAAGAGCAGGTCACCGTCGGAGGAGGCGTTGGGGGCGCTGTGAAATTGTTCGAGCCCTTCGTTGTAGAGCTTGAGCCGGCTTTCGATGGTGCGTTCCGACTCAGAGATCAGCGCTTGCGCTGCGGCATGGGCCGAATCCATCCGGCCGACGGTTTGGCAGAGCGGGTCTTGCGCTTGCAGCCACGGCTGTTTTTTCCAGCGTTTCAGCGCTTTTTGGTAGCGTGCGTCGCTGCCGAACGCCGAAACCGACAACAAGCTGTCGGTGCAGCCGACGCCCATGGCATTTAAGGTGCTGACCAAACGCTTCCGGTCTTCCGACAAAAGCGCCTCGTCGGGCAGATGCTCCGGCTTGTCGCCAGTGCGCAGGCGCTCTTCGAGGCGGAGCAGCAGGCTTTGGCGGCGCAGCTGGCGTTCGGTCTTCAGGCGCGACATGGCTTGCCGGCGGACCTGGCAGGCCCGGTCGATTTGGCCGGTGACGTTGCCGTAGCGCAGGCAGTCGCTGAACCGTTTGCTGTTGGCGGCCCACAGGTTGAACTGCTGTTCGCGCTCTTCGAGGCGGACCAGTTCGTCTTGGATTGAGCGGTAGAGTTGCTGTGCCTTGAGCAGGCTGTCGTTGCGGGTGATGCGCGAAGGGTAGCCGGCGCCCGTCAGCAGACTGTCGGCCTGCAGTTGGGTGTATAGGCTGTCGAGGTAGGCGGCTTCGAGGCAGGCGGCCGTTTGCAAGCGGCGTCTGACATTGGGATACCCCATGACCAGTACGGGGTCGTCTTCTTCAAAACCGGCTTTGCCCAGTGTGGCGCCTTCGGGGCTTTGATAACACTCGCCGCTTTCGGAGTAGAGGCGCACCAGCGCAATGTCGATGCCGTGCATCGGACCGAAATTGTCTTCTTCGGCCAAACTTCCCAAGGCCAAGGTTTCGGCCGGAGTGTAGATGAGGCGGACTTGTGGCAGGTGGCGGTAGGTGTTGAGAAAGAACCGGTGGTCGCCTAAGGTCTGGATGCGGGCGGTCAGACCGGCGCGCAGCCGTTTTTCGGTGCAGAGCCGGTTTCCGATGGAATCGATGACGGCCGCCTTGCGCTCCGGGTCAAAAATGTGGCTGACCTTGGGGAGAATCCGCCACGAGACGTTCTCCGACGAAACCAGCAGTTCGGCCGACAGTTGCGGCAATGCGCGCGCCGTCGAGTCGTTGCCTGCCGCCACTCCCGTCGCGCGTTCGTGCGGCTCGAGCCGGTCGGCGACGGCCCGGTAGTTGGTTAGGACCAGTCCTTTCTCCGACAGCAAAACGCCGCTGTACCCGTTGCTGAAGACGACAATCTGGTCTTTGAGCGAGGGTTGGGTTTCGCTGTACAGGTCGCGGTCTTCGAGTTCAACACCGGCCTCCTCGAGCTCGTTGAGCAGGCTGACCGGCAGTTGCGGAAGTGTCCATAAACCCTCTTTCGCCCCGGCCGCGAGGGCCGTCAGCAGCATTCCGGCAAGGATGATATGCCAAGGTTTTTTCGAGCGCATGGCGCAAAGTTACGGGTTATTTGTGAAATTTCCGCCTGCTCCGTCCACAAAAGTGACTTGTTTAGGAAAACGCACCTTTTTTGAGTGTAATTTTATAGGAAAACGCACCTTTTTGACAATAAAATTTATAGGAAAACGCACCTTTTTGACAATAAAATTTATAGGAAAACGCACCTATTTGTTGATTTTTAAGTAGTTGATGCCAATTACAATCCATTGTTTGTCAATGAGTTGTAACGTGTATTGGATTTCTTGCAAATTGGCGTCCGGGTCTTTGGATTTGAAAAGGACTTCAGCCGTATGGCCGGATATCTTTTCTATTATGTCATAGTCGTAATATCCGAAGTTGTTGTTGAATTTTTTGTCCTTGCCCAAGTTGTAATTGAAAGTCAACATTTTTTTCCAATCTTCCATTGGTTGTTCTGAGCCCAATTTTGAGTAAACTTGAATGACATCGATGTATTCTTGGGCTTTTTCGAACTTGAGCGACTTTTCTGCGTCAATTAATTTCACTACCGTAACGAACGGGGTTTCCAAAGTACTGTTTTTTGATGTTTTGCATGAGCAAAGTGCAGTCAAAAGAAGAATAATGGGTAAAAAAGTGTAGGCCTTCATTTTCGGTTGTGATTTTTTGAATGTAAAGGTACGTTTTTTTTTATTGAATGACATGTAACTGTCAAAGATATGTGGAAAAAATCCTTAACTTTGCACAACTAAAAACCGACAGCTCCTGTTGAATGGAAACCTACCTGCAAATTGAAGGCCTGACCAAGTCGTTCGGCGACTTGGTGTTGTACGAAAACGCCGATTTCGAAATCGTCGAAGGCCAGAAACTGGCGGTAATCGCCCAAAACGGGAAGGGAAAGACCACCTTGCTCAACATCATTGCGGGCAGGGAAGGAATCGATGCCGGCCGGATTACGCGCCGGCGGGGCTTGCGTATCGCCTACCTCGAACAAAATCCGCATTACGAGCCGGGACACACCGTGTGGGAGGCGTTTATGAGCGTCGAAAACGAGCTCAAGGCCCTGCATAAGGAGTGGGATTACGAGGTGAAGGCCAAGCAGATGCTTTCCAAACTCAAAATCGACGACCCCGACCAAAAGATCGAAACCTTGTCGGGAGGCCAGCTCAAACGGGTGGCACTGGCCAATGCGCTGGTGAGCGAGCCCGACTTGCTCATCCTCGACGAGCCGACCAACCACCTCGACCTCGAAATGGTGGAGTGGCTCGAAGACCTGTTGCGCCGCTCGCGAATCACGTTGCTGATGGTGACGCACGACCGCTACTTCCTCGACCGTGTCTGCTCCGACATCCTCGAAATCGACGACCGCAGCTTTTACCGATTCAAGGGCAATTACAGCTACTACCTCGACAAACGCGCCGAACGCCTGGAACAGCAGCAAGCCGAGCAGCGTCACGCCGCCAACCTCTACCGCAAGGAGCTCGATT
>JAGCZK010000032.1 GCA_017960065.1 Paludibacteraceae bacterium | reverse complement strand
GATGGAAAAACAATCATTACCAACTGGTAGAATCATAAGTAAGGCAAGTATGAAAGCTATTTTGAATGCGAAGGTCAATCAAGATAAAAATACTCGCGAACAGACGAAGACGAATTAGCTCAATATCGTGCAGCAGTCGTACAGCGATGCCCAATTGGCCGCGTTGATGATGGCCTGGCAGATGCGGAGCATCACCATCGACGAGTTGTTGGGCCTGCGCGACGGTATCCTCGAAACAGGAGTGTTCATCGACACCAAGCCCTACGACGTGCTCGACATTGTGGGTACGGGTGGCGATGGCAAAAACACCTTCAATATATCGACCTGCGCTTGTTTTGTAGTGGCGGGAGCCGGTTACAAGGTGGCCAAACACGGCAACTATGCCGCCAGTTCGGTAAGCGGCGCCAGCAACGTCATCGAAGCCCAAGGGGTGAAATTCGCCCAAGAACGTGACCAGGTGCTGCGCTCGCTCGAGGCCTGCAACATGGCCTATCTGCATGCGCCCTTGTTTGCCAAGGCCATGAAGTTTGTGGCCCCGACCCGTAAGGCGCTGCAGATACCGACGGTGTTCAACCTGCTGGGACCGCTCGTCAATCCGGCGCGACCGAAGTATCAGGTGCTGGGTGTGGCCAATCTGGAGCAAATGCGTCTGTATCAGCATATTTACCAGAAATTGGGCGTTCATTATGCCATTGTCAACAGCCTCGACGGATATGACGAGATTTCGCTCACCGGCGAGTTCAAAATGTGCTCCAATACACTCGAAAAGATCTTTGCGCCCGCCGATTTGGGATTCAAAAAAGTGATTCCGGCCGATTTGTTTGGTGGCAGCTCGAAGGAGAGCGCTGCGGCGATTTTCGAGCGCGTACTTAAAAACGAGTCCAGCCCCGAACAAAAAAATGTGGTGTTGGCCAATGCCTGCATAGCCATCCATGTCATGCGCCCTGAGTTGTCGATTGCCGAATGTTTGGCACAGGCGACCGAGTCGCTCGAAAGTGGCAAGGCCTATGTGACCTTGAAAAAGTTTAAGGAAATAAACGCTTGATTATGACTATTTTAGATGAAATAGTATCGAACAAACGCGATGAACTGGTTGAATACAAGCGTGCGTTGCCGATACCGGTACTCAAGGGCAGTGTGTTTTTTGAGCGGCCATGCCTGCCGCTGGCATCACGGCTTCGGAGTTCCGATACGGGCATTATCGCCGAATTCAAACGACGTTCGCCCTCCAAGGGCTTTATCAACGAAAAGGCCGATGTGCGTCAGGTGGTTGCCGGCTACGAGGCCTGTGGCGCGTCGGGCATTTCGGTGCTGGCCGACCGTGCGTTTTTTGCCGGGGGCCCTACGTTTGTCCAAAAGGCTCGTACGGTGATAAGCCGGACGCCCGTCTTGTTCAAAGAGTTTGTCGTGGATCCGTATCAGATCTATTTGGCGAAAGCGTCTGGGGCCGATGCGGTGCTGCTGATTGCTTCGCTGCTTGATGCCGGTACCAGCCGCGAACTGACAGATCTGGCTCATGTGTTGGGTTTGGAAGTTTTATATGAACTTTATGATCCAGAAGAGTTGGATCGCATTCCGGCCGAGGCCGACATGGTCGGCGTCAACAACCGCAATTTGCGGACTTTTGAGGTGGATGTGGACCGGGCGCTCGGTATGCTGCGCCAAGTGGACGGCAGACACGTCAAGGTGGCCGAAAGCGGTCTCTCCGACCCGCAGACGGTGTTGCGCCTGCGTCGCGAGGGCGTGCAGGGATTTTTGATGGGCGAACGCTTTATGCATGAGGCGGATCCCGCCCTGGCGTTGAAGAACTTTATAACGGCATTGAAGCATGAAAAAGCTGCTGATTAAGGTCTGTGGCATGCGCGACGATGCCAATATCCGTGCCGTACTGGCTCTGAAGCCCGATTTTATGGGACTGATCTGCTACCCCAAGTCGCCCCGTTATGTAGGTTCGGAACCCACGCCCGGGTAATCCGGCTGCTGGGCGCCGGTGCAAAAGGTCGGTGTGTTTGTGAATGCCTCTTTGGAGGAAATCGCCGCCCGACAGCGCACCTTCGGATTCGATTGCGTGCAACTGCACGGCGGTGAATCGGCCGAAGACTGCCGCCGGGTCCGTGAACTGACCGGGTGCCGGGTACTGAAGGCGGTGTCGGTGGCCTGCCCTGACGATGTAGCCCGCGCTGAGGACTTTGCCGGTGCGGCCGACTACATCCTTTTCGACACGCATACGGCCGGTTACGGCGGTTCGGGGAAGTCGTTTGACTGGCGCTGGCTCGACGGTTATGCGGCGGATATTCCGTTTTTCATCAGCGGAGGCCTTGACATCGACGCCTTGCGGCTAATCAAGCGTGCTGCATGGCCGCAATTGGCGGGGGTGGACCTCAACAGCCGTTTCGAATTGTCGCCTGGGCTGAAGGATATTGAGCGTTTGAAAGACGCATTTGACTTATTGAGAGAACAATAAAAACACACGAATATGAATCGAATTGACCAATTGTTTGCAAGCAACAACAAAAACTTGCTTTCGGTATATTTTACAGCGGGTTTTCCGCATTTGAACGACACGGTGGAGGTCATCAGGGCCCTGGATGCCGCCGGAGTGGACATGGTGGAGATCGGTATGCCGTTTTCGGATCCCATGGCCGACGGACCGGTTATCCAACACAGCAGCCAGGTGGCGCTTGAGAACGGCATCAGCCAGCGTCTGTTGTTCGAGCAGCTCGCCGGCATCCGCCGCCTGACCGACATGCCCCTGGTGCTCATGGGATACATCAACCCGGTGCTGCAGTTCGGCTTTGAGCACCTTTGCCAAAAGGCGGTGGAGGTGGGCATCGACGGCTTCATCATCCCCGATGTTCCGTTGGATATTTACCAAAAGGAGTTTGCTCCGATTGTGCACAAATACGACCTGCGTTTTGTGCTTTTGGTGACGCCCGAAACGCCGGAGGCGCGTGTGCGCGAGATCGACGCGGCCAGCTCGGGTTTTGTCTATCTGGTGTCGTCGGCATCGACCACGGGTGAGCAAAAGGACTTCAATGCGCAGAAGCAGGCTTACTTCCAACGCATTGAGGCCATGAATCTGCGCAATCCGCTTATGGTGGGCTTCGGCGTGTCGAACAAGGAGACGTTTGAGGTGGCCGCCGCCCATACCCGCGGCTGCATTGTCGGCAGTGCGTTTGTCAAGCTCCTCGAGCAGAGTCCCACGCCCCAAGCCGCCGCCGAAGCCCTCGTGAAACAGATCCGGGGGTAATGGAGTAGTGGGTG
>JAGCZK010000007.1 GCA_017960065.1 Paludibacteraceae bacterium | reverse complement strand
GGCAGCGCTTGGCTTCGGTCAGTGCCTGCTCTTTGGTCAGGCCTTGGTTCACTTCTTCCGTATTGTGGCTGCGGTACTCGCCGTCCAATTCATTCATCTGCACGCGCTCAATGGCCATGCGGTCTTTGGCCGGCATGGACTTGCGCAATTCGTCGCGCCAGGGGGCGTTTCTATCAATCAAATTTTCCATAAAAATCATTTTACGCTGTTCATGTATGCGGCCAAAGCGACCTGTTCCAAATCACGGTAGGCACCCAAACGGGTCATCATCTCGTCGAAATTGACTTGATGCGCGTCAAATTCGGGTCCGTCAACGCAGACAAACTTGGTCTCGTCGCCAACCGATACACGGCAGGCGCCGCACATGCCCGTGCCGTCCACCATAATGGTGTTGAGCGAGGCCACGGTGGGCACTTCGTATTTTTTGGTAAGCAAAGAAACGAACTTCATCATGATGGCCGGCCCGATGGTGATGCACAAATTCACTTTTTCGCGGTTGATAATGTTCTCAACACCATTGGTTACCAATCCCTTGGTACCATAACTGCCGTCGTCGGTCATAATAACCACTTCGTCGGCCAAAGCGCGCATTTGCGACTCCAGAATAATCAGGTCTTTGGTACGGGCGGCCAAAACGACAATCACTTTGTTGCCGGCCTTTTTCAAGGCTTCGACAATGGGGAGCATGGGGGCGGTGCCCACACCGCCGCAGGCACACACAACGGTGCCGAAATTCTCGATATGGGTGGCTTTGCCCAACGGGCCTACCACGTCGGCCACGCTGTCGCCGGCGTTCAGGGCGCACAACTTGCGGGTCGATGCGCCGATTTGTTGGATGATAAGTGTAATGGTTCCTTTCTCGAGGTCGGATCCGGCAATGGTCAGCGGGATGCGTTCGCCTTTTTCGTCCACACGGACAATAACGAAGTGCCCGGCACGACGCGACTTGGCAATGAGGGGAGCCTCAATCTCCAATTTGATCACATTCTCGGAGAAGTGTTCTTTGCTAATGATTTTATTCATATTTTCAATGCTCTACTTTTTATACGGCATTGCACCATCCCTTGTGGGGGACGGTGCAATGGGGTAGATTTGTTACTTGTGTTTGCTTAGATGATACCTTGAGCCATCATGGCTTTGGCAACCTTCATGAAGCCTGCCACGTTGGCACCCTTCACGTAGTTGATGGTGCCGTCGGCTTCCTTGCCATACTTCACGCAGTTGGCGTGGATGTCGGCCATGATGCCTTTCAACTTGGCGTCAACTTCTTCGCGGCTCCAGCTCAAACGCTCGGAGTTCTGGCTCATTTCCAGACCCGAGGTGGCTACACCACCGGCGTTGGCAGCCTTGCCCGGAGCGTAAAGGATCTTGGCGTCTTGGAATACCTTGATGGCTTCGGGGGTGCAAGGCATGTTGGCACCTTCCGATACGGCGATTACGCCGTTGGCAACCAATTTCTTGGCATCTTCCTCGTTGATTTCGTTCTGGGTAGCCGAAGGCAGAGCGATGTCGGCCTTTTCGCCCCAAGGACGAGCACCTTCCACATATTTGACACCATACTTCTCGGCATATTCTTTGATACGGCCGCGTTGTACGTTCTTGAGTTCCATTACATAATCCAGTTTTTCGCGGGTGATGCCGTCCGGATCGTAGATGTAACCGTTGGAGTCAGACAAGGTGAGCGGGGTGGCACCCAATTGGAGCAATTTTTCGCAGGTGTATTGGGCTACGTTGCCCGAACCCGATACCAATACCTTTTTGCCTTTGAGCTCGATGTTCTTGGTAGCCAGCATCGAGGTCAGGAAGTATACGTTGCCGTAACCGGTAGCCTCGGGACGGATCAGCGAACCGCCGAATTCCAAACCCTTGCCAGTGAAGGTTCCCGTAAATTCGTGCGAAAGCTTACGGTACATGCCGAACATATAGCCTACTTCGCGGCCGCCTACACCTATATCACCGGCGGGTACGTCGGTGTCGGGACCGATGTGACGCCACAATTCCAGCAGATAGGCTTGGCAGAAGCGCATTACTTCGTTGGCCGACTTGCCACGGGGCGAGAAGTCGGAACCACCCTTGGCACCGCCCATGGGCAGCGTGGTCAGGGAGTTCTTGAAGGTCTGCTCGAAAGCCAGGAACTTCAGGATGGAGGGGTTTACGGAAGAGTGGAAACGGATACCGCCCTTGTAGGGTCCGATGGCCATGTTGTGCTGTACGCGGTAAGCCATGTTGGTCTGAACGTTGCCCTTGTCATCAACCCACGACACGCGGAAGGTGAAGATGCGGTCGGGAATACAGAGACGCTCGATCAGGTTGGCTTTGTCAAACTCCGGGTGCTTGTTGTATTCCTCTTCGATCGAGTTTAATACAACCGATACGGCCTGGATGTACTCCGGCTCGTTGGGAAAACGCTTTTTCAGGTTTTCGATGACATTTTGTGCGTTCATAATATATGTGTTTGAAGTAATATTCCGACGGTGTCGTTTCGTTACGGAGTGCAAAGTTACGAAATCCCCGGCTTCCACCTTTTATTTATTATTTTAATTTGAAAAAATTTTTAGCAAGTTACAATATAATATCAAATACAAAATTATACTTACAAAATAAAACAAAAAAACGCCACAATACTTAAAAAACAAAACCACTTGAAAAAATGAATCAAATTTATTATCTTTGTCAAGTTTGAAAAATGAATCCGCTATGGCTTATACTGAAAATGAAATCCGTGACCTGGTGACGGCGCAACGCCGTTTTTTCCGGACGGGCACCACGTTGCCGGTCCAATGGCGCATTGAGCAGCTCAAACGGCTGAAGGCGGCCGTGCGGGCGTGGGAGCAACCTTTTTTGGAGGCGCTGGCCGCCGATCTGGGGCGCAGTGAGGTGGAGGCGTTTCTGTGCGATGTGGGTCCCACGCTGGTGGAGATCGATGAGATGGTGGCTGGGCTGCGACGCTGGGCGCGTCCCGAGCTGCATTTCAGCGGATGGATGTGTTTTCCCAGCCTGTTTACCAAGGTGTATAAAATGCCTTATGGCGTGGCGCTGGTCATCAGCCCGTTCAATTTTCCGATTCTGCTGACCCTTGGTGTGGTGGCTGCCGCCCTGTGCGGCGGCAATACCGTGGTGGTCAAGTCCAGTTCCAAGTCGGCGGCCTCCACGTCGGTGCTCAAACGTTTCTTTGCGGAGGTGTTTCCGCCGGAATATGTGACGCTGGTGGACGGCGGACACGATGTGGCCGACCTGTGCCTGGCCCAGCGGTTCGACAAGATTTTCTATACGGGTTCGCCCGCGGTGGGCCGCCATGTGCTCTCCGAAGCAGCCAAGAACCTGACGCCCGTGGCTCTGGAGCTCGGCGGCGAAACGGGCAACTGGTGCGTGGTGCGCAAGGATGCCGATTTGCGCGACGCGGCACGCAAGATTGCTTTTTTCAAGTCGCTCAATGCCGGGCAGATTTGCATCAATATCAACCAAATTGCGGTGGCCGAGGAGGTGGCCGAACCTTTCCTGGATGAGTTGAAGCGGGCTTTTTCCGCCCAATTGGGCGAACATCCCGAATCAAACCCCGAATATCCGCGTTTGATTACGGCATCTGCATACGACAAATGCGCCCGTCTGGCCGACCGCTACCGCGATCGCATTGTGCAGGGCGGTGCAGGCGATTCCGAGTCGCTCCGCTATGCCCCCACGGTCATCTATCCGGTGGGTGTGGACGAGGAGATTGTAAAGCAGGAGCTGTTCTGTCCGCTGTTGCCGGTGGTGCCCTTTAAGGATGCGGAGGTGGATGCGCTCATGGAGACCATTGCCGACCGCGAGCATCCGCTGGCGATGTATTTGTTTACCAAGAACATGCGTTGGGCCAATCGGGTGATGCAGACGCAGCAGTTCGGTGGTGGCTGCATCAACGAGGTGTGCCTGCATATTATGGTGAAGGGGGTGCCGTTCAACGGCACGGGCCATTCGGGTATGGGCGCCTATCATGGCGAATGGGGCTTCCGCGAATTCACCCATCCCCAAACGGTGCTCCGCGGCAGCACGCATTTCAACTTGTCCATGCGTGAGCATCCCTACAGCGGTGGGGCCGGTAAAAACAAGTTGTCGCTGCTCAAGCTCTTTTTGCGTTGACGTTGTGGGGACGTGCCATGGCACGTCCCCACACACCACCCCAATCCGATTTCGGTGTGGTTGATGTAGTGTTGAGCAATTCCCAAAAACGGGGTGCCGGGGGAGGGGAAAAATTGCACAGCGTATGATGTAAATCATTTTGCGACAGCTAATTGCGTATTGACCGGGTTCTACAACCCCACCTGCATGCCGTCCACATATTCGCGCGAGGGAGCGGAAGGAGGGGATTTCCTGTTTTGATTAGGTATATCTTTGCGACATGAGCATAACGCATAATAACCTTTAATCAAATCATAATGAAAAAGATCATCATTACGCTTCTCGCGCTGTTGGCCGCCGCACAGTCGGCCTTGGCCATTTTCCCGATGAAACTCCGCAACGGTTCCGATTTCGCCGACAGCGAAATCTACATCGCCATTGTCGGACAAAGCTACGCCAACAACGGCGGCTACATCTACTACGACCTCCGCAACAACAATTCGGGTCACGTGCAGATGAACACGCTCAACGAAAGCGTCAACACCCTGCACAAAACGGGTGGCGACTGGGGCTATGCCAACATCTTTACCAAGTTGAGCGAGATTGCGAACAAGACCATCTACATCGACCGGTCGTTCGCCTGCCGTATGTTCATCGGATTCAAATCGCCGATGTACCTGCACGCCTTCAACCAAACCACCACCTTCGGTTATGCCGGCGCCAACCTGCAGAACACTTCCGATCCCAACATCGACCTACGTTGGGAAGTAATCGAGTTTACCTATGATCAATACGACGTGATGTTTGTGAACACCACGCGCGTGGACGCGTTCCAATATCCGATGGGCATCGAGCTCTACGGCAACGTGGCCGCCGGAGCCAACAACGCCTACATGAAACGTGGCGACCTCAAGTCGTACACCGATATTATGAATATGTGGGATTCGCAGTTGGGCGGCACCATCTACCGCAACTGCAAAGTGGACTACATCACCAAAGACAACATGGGCGGCATCATTATGCAACCCTCCAAAATCGCGGCCGTCAAAAACGCCAACGTGTTTGACAACTACATCAACAACATTTGGAGCACCTTCCGCAACAAAACCCTGCGCGCCAACATGGGCGACCTGGGCGAATGGTACGGCCGTGTGAGCGGCGATGTGTTTACCATGACCCGCGTGAGCGACGGAGCCGTGGCCAAAATCTACAGCAAACCCTCGACCACCGACGTTATAGAAGGAGCCGGCGCTTTCGCCAACGGTAACGGTATGGACCTGGCCCTGCAAGCCATGTTCTGCGGTGCCATGAACCGCGGTATGATTGACCTCAACAAGGGCGACAACGTACTCCAAAACTGGGGAGACCGCTCCAAGTTCTACACCATGAACACCTGGAACGAATATGTAAAATTCTTCCATCAGTCTTCGGTCAGCCACGAGACCTACACCTACGCATTTGCCTACGACGACACCTTTGACCAGTCGTCAACCTGCGCCACTTCGCATCCCGACCACCTGAGCGTGAACATCGGCGGATTCGTCAAGGACAAGGGCGAGGGCTTCAACGGCAGCACCGGCGGCGATCCGGATGCCGTATCGTTCAAGACACTCACGTCGGGTGCCACGCTCTCCAGCGCATCGTCTTACAATATCGCCGTCAACTATACCGCTTCGACCAACCGCGATGTGTATCTGTGCATGTACGACAACAGCGGTACCTGGAATGTGATCGGTGAGGTGCATCAGAGCGTGAATGCCGGCTCGGGCACCATCAACTTCACGCTGCCTGTTTCGCCTGCACCGGCCAGCGGCACCAACGGCTACATCTTCAAGTGCGACATCCGCCCGCGGGGAGGTGCCTGGGATACCTATACGGCGATGCAGTTGGCCGAAAATATCTCCATCTCAGGAGTCAGCTACAGCGACGACGTGTCGTTCAAGTCGCTTACGTCCGGTTCCACCATCGCCAGCGCCACGAGCTACAGCATCGCTGTCAACTACAGCGCCTCGACCAACCGCGACGTGTACCTGTGCATGTACGACAACGGTGGCAACTGGAATGTGATCGGCGAAGTGCATAAGAGCGTTTCGGCCGGTACGGGTACCATCAACTTCACGCTGCCGGTATCGCCCAAGCCGGCCAATGGCACCAGCGGCTACATTTTCAAGGCCGACATCCGTCCGACGGGTGGTGCGTGGGATACTTACGTAAAAATGCAGCTGGTGGAGAACATTTCGATTGAGGCTGCACAGAACAACTACGACAAATGGGTGATTTCGGCCGAAGAGCCGACCGGCGAGTTCTACGATGTCCGCTGGAACGACATTTACGCCTGGAGTGGTGTGGAGGGAACGGCGACCACCGGCCCGAAGGAGGGCGCAAGTGCCATCGCCTGGACGATCAACCCGACCGAAAGCTGGTGGGGCTGGGGCATCCACAACACCAACTACACGCTCAACATGGCGGATGTAAGGAATTGGTACATCTGCTTCGCCATCAAGACCAACTGCACCGACGAACTGTCCGTAAAAGTGGCCGGCACCAACGGCGAGTACAGTGTGGCACTAAAAGGCACCTACGCCATTACCACCAACGGCAATTGGAACACCATGTGCATCCCCTTCTCGGCCTTTACCTCGCAAGGTATGACGCTGGGCAGCCAGACAGGCAACGTGCTGTTCTCGATTGTTTGTGAGAATGCCACCAACGGCAGCCGCGGCAAACACCTGGAGGTGGACAACGTGTATTATTCCTCCACGCCGGTGACCATAACGCAGGTGCAGACCGCACAAACGGCGCCTCTGGGCATCCGCGTCTATCCGAATCCGGCCGTCGATGTGGTGACGGTAAGCGGCACCGCCGCCGGTGAGGCTGTGGTGGTTTACGACCTGTTGGGACGCCCGGTGGCCCGCTTTGAAGCAGACGGGGCGCAGACGACACTGCCGGTAGCCCATTTGCCGAAAGGCAACTACCTGATCCGTGTGGGGAAGGAAACCGTACGTTTAATCAAATAAACATCAAATAATCTTAGGAAAAAACAGAAATGAAACGGATTGCAGCTGTATTGCTGGGGTGGCTGATGCTGGTTCTGCCGGCATTGGCGCTCAACGATCACATTCTGGTCGGTTACTGGCACAATTTCAACAACGGTGCCGCCAACGGACTGAAACTTTCGCAGTGTCCCACCTATTGGGATGTCATCAACCTCTCGTTCGGCGAGCCCACTTCGTCGACCGATGGCAACATTGTCTATAACCCGACCTCCGACGGCATCTATGCATCGGCCGACGCTTTTGCAGCCGATGTACGCCTGGTGCAGTCGCGTGGACAAAAGGTCCTGCTCTCCATCGGTGGAGCCAACGGCCAAGTACGCTTGGAAACAACGCAGGCCCGCGACCGTTTCATTCAAACGGTTGAAAACATCTGTCAAACCTACGGCTTGGATGGTCTGGACGTTGATTTTGAAGGCAACTCGATGTCGTTCAACGAGGGCGACTACGATTTGGCCAATCCGACCACACCGGTCATCAAAAACTTGATTTACGCCTTGCAGAAAATCTGCAGCGACATGGGCAACGACTTTCTGCTGACCTTTGCTCCGGAAACGTTCTTTGTGCAGCAAGGCTATAGTTATTACGGTTCCACCTGCTGGGGCTGTGACAAGCGTGCAGGCTCGTTCCTGCCGGTGTTGTATGCCCTGCGCGACCGCTTGAGCTGGTTGCAGGTGCAGTATTACAACTCGGGTGTGATTCAATCGCCCTGGGGGACCGAATCGTGCGGCACCGAGGCCTTTGTGGTCAATCTGGCCAAAATGCTGATGGACGGCTTTACCTTGGCCAACCAAAACGGTGGCCTGACCGGCCCCAAAAGCTTCCCGGCCCTGCGTCCCGACCAAGTGGTGCTGGGTGTACCCTCCACCCAAGGTTCGGCGGGCGCCGGCGTGCTGACCACCGACCAATACATCAGCATTGCCAACAGCCTGCGCAGCGCCGGTTACGGCGGTTTCCGCGGCTTTATGACCTGGTCGGTCAACTGGGATGAGCATTACAACCGTTCGTGGTCGGGTCCGATGGCGCAGTATGTGGCCGAATGGAACGGCAACCCCGACCCCATCAACAACGGTGGCAATGGCGGCGGTAACGAAGGCGGTAACGAAGGCGGCAATGAAGGTGGTAACGAAGGGGGCAATGAAGACGGCCAGTCGGGCGACTGCTCGGCCTATGAGCAGTACAACAGTGCCCAGGCCTACAATGTATATGGTGAGCACGAGGGTGTGCAGTTCGCCTACAACGGCAATGTCTATACCATCACGCCGGGCAACTGGATTCCTGTCGGTTGTACGCCCGACGGCGCTTACAGCTATCTTTGGACCCTGGTCGGCCCTTGTGGCGCTACCGGCGGCAACGGAGGTGGCAATGAAGGCGGCAACGAGGGTGGCAATGAAGGCGGCAACGATCCGGTCAACGACCGTGTGCTGACCAAATGCCTCAAGAAGCACTTGCTGATTGGATATTGGCACAACTTCAACAACGGTGCCGCCAATGGGCTGAAACTCTCGCAGGCCAGCCAGGCTTACGACTTTTTGAACGTGTCGTTTGCCGAAACTTCGCCGACCGACCGTTCGGTACCCACCTTTGTGCTCGATAATTCCATTTACGGAAGTGATGCGGAATTTATCGCCGACATTCAGACCTGCCAGGCCCGTGGTCAGAAGGTCAACCTCTCCATTGGTGGCCAAAATGGCATCATTTCGGTGACCAACGAGGCCGAACGTGTCAAATTTGAGAATGCGTTGATTGCCATCATTGAGAAATACGGTTTCGACGGTCTCGACATCGACTTCGAGGGTGCTTCGGCTGGTGGCAACAGCAACTCGTTCATCAACCCCAACGCCCAAACCCAGTTGATGGTGACGGCTTTGCGCAACATCTGCAACCATTTCGGCGACAACTTCATCCTGACGATGGCTCCCGAAACGGCCTATGTACAGTTCGGTATCGGTGCCGGCTATGCTCCGGCCTACCTGTCGCTCATCTACGGTTTGCGCGACAAACTGACCGTACTGCATGTACAGCTTTACAATACCGGTTCCTGCATCGACATCAACGGCAACAATGCCCAACCGGGTTCGGCCGACTTCCTGGTTTCGATGTGCGAAGCCATGCTGCAGGGCTTTACCAACTGCGGTGCCCAATTCCCGGCCTTGGCCGAGGACCAGGTGGCCATCGGTGTTCCTTCGGGTCCGGGTGCCGCCGGCAGCGGCATTGTGTCGGTCGATGAGATGAAAAAAGCGTTGAAATACTTGATTACCGGTCAGAAATCGGCCGGCATGAACTATACGACCAAGCGTACTTATCCCGATTTCCGCGGCTTGATGACTTGGTCGGTCAACTGGGACTGCGCCAACAGCTATGCGCTGGCCAACGGCATCAGCGCCTTCTACGACGAGATTGGCAATGAACTGGTCAACTGCGACGAGACGCCTTCGGACACCGAGGCTCCTTCGACGCCCACGAACTTGAACGGCACTCCCGCCGAGACTTCGATTGCCCTGACCTGGACGGCTTCGACCGACAATGTCGG
Organism: Paludibacteraceae bacterium; assembly: GCA_017960065.1. GTDB lineage: Bacteria > Bacteroidota > Bacteroidia > Bacteroidales > Paludibacteraceae > Enterocola. The sequence goes on along the minus strand of JAGCZK010000007.1, from coordinate 645 downwards.
TGTACGCGGCTACCGCGTCTATGTGGGCAACAATTCGGTGGGCAGCACCAGCGGCACCTCCTTTACAGTAACGGGCCTCACGGCCTCGACCACCTATTCGGTCAGCGTTGAAGCCTTTGACGCCGCCGGCAACAAGTCGGCCAAGCTGACGGGCTCGTTCACCACGCTCGAGGCCCAAGGCGGCACCGAAGGTGGTAATGAGGGTGGCAACGAAGGCCAGTGCGATGTACCGGCTTGGAATCCGGCCACCAACTACCAGACGCCCGGCGATTTGGTATCGTACAACGGCAAGGTATATAAGTGCCTGGTATGGTGGACAACGGCAGGAGCCGCTCCCGATGTAACGCCTACCCAGTGGGAGTTCCAATACAATTGCGGCCAAGGCGGCAATGGCGGCGAGGGTGGCAACGAGGGCGGCAACGAAGGTGGCAACGAGGGGGGCAACAACAATCCCGATACCGGCATCGAGTACGAAAACGGCAAGAAGTTTGTGGTCTATTTCCCGAACTGGGGTACCTACAATCCCGCCCACCTCAGCATCTCGGTTGGCATGATCCCGTGGAATAAGGTGACGCACATCAACCACGCCTTCTACGAGGTTTCCAACTCGTTCACCCTGCAGACCACCGACGAATGGGCCGATCT
>JAGCZK010000031.1 GCA_017960065.1 Paludibacteraceae bacterium | reverse complement strand
TTTCGGCGTGAACGCCACCGGTCTGGCCGTGTTCCTCGACTTCTCCGACGCCATCAAGCGTTTGGGCAAGGACGTGGTAGCCGCCAAGTATGGCAACCTGTTCCAAATGTACGAGAAAATCGTGGACGAAAACCCCTACGAGGATCCGATGATGATTTTCCCCGCCATCCACTACACGATGGGTGGTATTTGGGTCGATTACGAATTGCAGACTTCGGTCAAGGGCCTGTTCTGCATCGGCGAGGCCAACTTCTCCGACCACGGTGCCAACCGTTTGGGAGCTTCGGCCCTGATGCAAGGTTTGGCCGACGGCTATTTCGTTTTGCCTTACACCATTCAGAACTACCTGGCCGATCAGATTTCGGTACCCCGCATGAGCACCGACCTGCCCGAGTTTGTCGAGGCTGAAAACGGCGTGAAGGAAAAGATCGCCAAATTGATGTCTATCCAGGGCAAACGCTCGGTGGACAGCATCCACCGCGAGCTGGGTCTTGTGATGTGGGAGTATGTCGGCATGGGTCGTACCAAGGCCGGCCTCGAAACCGCCATCGAAAAAATTGCCGCTATCCGCAAAGAATTCTGGAGCAACGTCTTCATCCCCGGAACCGAAGACGACCTCAATGTCGAACTCGAAAAAGCCCTACGTCTGGCCGACTTCATCGAAATCGGCGACCTGATGGCCCGCGACGCTTTGCAACGCGAGGAGTCTTGCGGCGGTCACTTCCGCGAAGAGTACCAGACGCCCGAAGGCGAGGCCCTTCGTCAGGACGACAAGTTCTCGTTCGCTTCGTGCTGGAAGTACATGGGCGAAGGGGTCGATCCCGTGATGCTCAAAGAGCCGCTCGACTACGAATTTACCGAAAGAAAAACCAGAAACTACAAGAACTAACCGGATATGGAAAAGACTATCAATATCACGCTTAAAGTATGGCGTCAGGCCGGTCCGAAAGCCAAGGGCGGCTTTGAAACATACAAATTGGACAACATCTCGACCGACAGCTCGTTTTTGGAGATGTTGGACGTGCTCAACGAGCAGTTGGTAAGCCAACGCAAGGAGCCGGTGGTGTTTGACCACGACTGCCGCGAAGGTATCTGCGGTATGTGCTCGCTTTACATCAACGGACATCCCCACGGTCCCGACAGTGCCATCACCACTTGCCAGTTGCACATGCGCAAATTCAAAGATGGCGAGACCATTACGGTGGAACCGTGGCGTTCGAACGCCTTCCCCGTAATCAAAGACTTGATGGTGGACCGTCGCGCTTACGACAAAATCATCCAAGCCGGAGGTTTCGTATCGGTGAACACTGGTGGTGTACCCGACGCCAACTCCATTCCTATCCCCAAGAAGGATGCCGATGAGGCCATGGACGCCGCTTCGTGTATCGGTTGCGGTGCCTGTGCCGCCGCCTGCAAGAACGGTTCGGCCATGTTGTTCGTTGCCGCCAAGGTCAGCCAGCTGGCTTTGCTGCCGCAAGGTAAGGTCGAGGCTGCCCGTCGCGCCAAAGCGATGGTGGCCAAGATGGACGAA
>JAGCZK010000030.1 GCA_017960065.1 Paludibacteraceae bacterium | reverse complement strand
GGCAGGTCGATTTGTTGTCGGAGCCGCTTGTCGCGAATCAGGTCGGCAACCGTCACCTTCAAGTCCTTGGCCATCCGCTCGACCACCGCATACGACTCGGGGTGTACCGCCGTGGCATCGAGGGGGTTGTCGCTGCCCGACACCCGCAAAAAGCCCGCCGCCTGCTGATAGGTTTTCGCTCCCAGTTTGGGCACTTCGAGCAGGGCCTTGCGGTTGGCAAAACGCCCGTGCGCACCGCGATAATCCACAATGGATTGTGCCAGGGCCGGCCCCAAGCCCGAAACGTAGGTCAGCAAGTGGCTCGAAGCCGTGTTCAAATCCACCCCGACCCGGTTGACCACGCTCTCGACGGTAGCCGTCAGCGACTCGCCGAGCCGTTTCTGGTCGACATCGTGCTGGTATTGGCCCACCCCGATGGATTTGGGATCGATCTTGACCAATTCGGCCAGGGGGTCGGCCAAACGACGGGCGATGGAAACCGCCCCGCGCACCGTCACATCGTATTCCGGAAATTCGTCGCGCGCCACCTTCGAGGCCGAATAGACCGAAGCGCCGTCTTCGCTGACCACAAACACTTTGACCTGGCGCGGAAAACGGATGCGTTGTACAAACTGCTCGGTTTCGCGGCTGGCCGTGCCGTTGCCGATGGCGATGGCTTCGATTTTGTAGGCCTCCACCAGATGCGCCAGCGTGGCCGAAGCCTGCGCCACTTGCGATTGGGGCGGATGGGGGTAGATGTTTTCGTTGTGCAACAGGCGGCCGCTTTCGTCGATGCAGACCAACTTGCAGCCACTGCGGAATCCCGGATCCAGCCCCAAAATGCGTTTGGCGCCCAGGGGAGCGCCCATCAACAGCTGGCGGGCATTGTCGGCAAACACCCGGATGGCCTCCGCATCGGCCTTTTCCTTGGCGGCCGAAGCCACCTCCGACTCGATCGAGGGCTTGAGCAGGCGCTTGTAACTGTCTTCGACGGCCATCGCCACCTGCCGGCTGCAGTCGCCGGCGCCACGCACAAACAACGGCATGAGACGCTCGGTGGTCCGCTCGGCGTCAGGAGCGATATCCACCCGCAGAAAACCGGCCTCCTCCCCCCTGCGAACCGCCAGGTACTGGTGCGAGGCCACCCGCTGCAAGGAGCAGTCCCAGTCAAAATAATTGCGAAAATTGGCGGCCTCCTCTTCCTTGCCTTTCACCACTTTGGCCGTGATGCGGGCATAGCGGTCGAAACACGAACGCACGAGATTGCGTGCGCGGACATTTTCGTTCACCCATTCGGCGATGATGTCGCGGGCACCCTGCAGGGCCGCCGCGGCGTCGGGCACCTGCCCTTGGACGTAGCGTGCCGCGGCTTGCTGGAGCTGGATCGGCGCCTGCGCCATGATTTGCCGGGCCAGCGGTTCGAGACCCGCCTGACGCGCCGCCTCGGCGCGGGTTTTGCGCTTGGGTTTGTAAGGGAGGTAGATGTCCTCGAGCTGGGTCTTGTCCCAACATTCCTCAATTTTGCGGCGAAGCTCAGGGGTGAGTTGGCCCTGCTCGCCAATGGTGCCCAAAATGCTCTCCTTACGGGCCGCCAGTTCGGTGTACTTGGCCAAACGGAGTTTGATTTCGGCGATTCCGACTTCGTCGAGCGAACCTGTCGCCTCCTTGCGGTACCGGCTGATAAAGGGGACGGTTGCCCCGTCTTCCAACAAACGGACGGTGGCCGCCACCTGGGGCTCGGCCAGCTGTAATTCGCGCGCAATCAGCGAAATTACCGTATGAGTAGTCTGCATAAGCGTGTCATTGTCCGGACCCGGGTCCGATTTTTGTTTTACAAAGATACGGCGAGTTCCATAATTTCGCAAAAAATGCTTACCTTTGTGACCGATAAAACATCGACTGTTATGGTAAAACACATCATTCTTTGGACGTTGAAAGACAGCCTTACGGCCGAAGACAAACGCTCGGTCAAGGCCGCCATCAAAGCCGGTCTGGAAGGGTTGAAAGGCCAGGTTCCCGGCATCGTTGATATCCGTGTCGAAACCGAGGGGCTGCCCTCCTCCAACGCCGACCTGATGCTCGACAGCACCTTCACCGACTACGAAGCCCTCAAGGCCTATGCCGTCCACCCCGCCCATGTGGCGGTGGCCGACACCCAAGTCCGCCCGTTCACGGCCGTTCGCAGTTGCCTCGATTTCGAACTTCAAACCATTTGCAAATGACCAGACAAGAAACCGTCGACCTCGCCGTCGATTACTTCAAACAGGGATATGCCTGCTCGCAGGCCGTGGTTTTGGCTTTCGCCGAAAGGGTGAAACTCGACCCCACCGTAGCCAAACGCATCTCCGGCACGTTCGGAGGCGGCATGGGCCGGTTGCGCAAAAAATGCGGCGCGCTGACTGGAGCGTTCATGATTTTGGGCCTGGCCCAAGGCTACGAACGCCCCGACGACATGGAGGGAAAATTAGCCGTCTATGCCAAAATCCGCGAACTCAACCGCCGGGTCGAAGACACCTTCGGCACCACCCAGTGCAACGAACTGCTCATCAAGTACTCCAACCCGCAGTATGTCAAGGAGCGCAGCCACCATCAGGACATCTGCGTACGCATTGTCGCCGATGCGGCCGGCAAACTTTACGACATGCTTGAAGAAACGGTCTGATGCACCCGATCACCCTGCTTTTCATCGTCATCATGCTGACGGCAACGGTGGTCGGAGTCATCTACCTGGCCCGCCGGACCGCCTGGGTCTTGGCCAGCAAGACCCGGGGGTGGTACATCGCCTACAGCGTTCTGCTGGTCTATTCGTTTTTGATGATGAGCCTGTGCAAATACGGCTTCGGCGGCGGATTTCTGCTCAACCGCCTGATTGTCGTGGGCTCTTCGCTGTGCGGAGTCATCATCTGCCTGTTCTTGTGCCTGGCCGTCATTGAAGTCGTCAACCGCATCCATTACCTCGGCCGCAAGACGTTCGGCACGGCCGCCATTCTTTCGACCTTTCTGCTCTGCGCCTACGGCTTTATCAACGCCGCCCACCCGCGCGTCAAAGAAGTGGAGGTCGGGCTTGACCACCTCGACCGCCCCCTGACCGTCGTACAGCTGACCGACCTGCACCTCGGCCATTTCAGAGGCAAACGCTTTGTGGACCAGGTGGTTGCCAAAACCAAAGAACTCCAGCCCGATCTGGTGGTCATCACCGGCGACCTGTTCGAGAGCAGCTACAACCTGGCCGACTCGACTGTAGCCGCCTTCTCGACACTCGGAGCACCCGTGTATTTTGTCATCGGCAACCACGACGAATACGTTGACGGACAAGCGATTAAAGACCTGATGACACGCAGTGGCGTCGAAGTGCTGGCCAACCGCCGGGTACAGCTGGGGCCGATTCTGCTGGGAGGCGTCGATTTTCTGCCGGCCGACAGCGTACACTCCAACCACATGCGCCTGCCCGAAGGCAGCATGACCGTCGAATCGGTCATGCGCGAGCTAAAGACCAACGACACCCTGCCTTACATCATGCTGGCCCACACGCCGGTCGGAGCCGAATACTACGAGCCCGCAGGCGTCGATCTGGTGCTGTCGGGGCACACCCATGGCGGGCAGTTTTTCCCGCTGACGGTCATCAACCACTTCGTCTTCGAATACAACCGGGGCCTGCACCGCTACCGCAACCTGTATTTCTACACGTCCGACGGCTTGGGCACCACGGGGTTCCCGATGCGCACCTTCACCACCAGCGAACTCACCTGCCTCCGCCTCCAGCCCGTCCGCCAACGGTGAAAACACAAAAAATGGGCCGCCCGGCCACCCGTTTACCAGATATTTTCTGTAATTTTACGGCATGAAACCGATGTCGCACTTTCTTTTTCAAGACCGCCTGCTGATTCTCAACCAATCGACCCAGACGATTGACGCTCAAGACTTTGCCAAGTTTTGCAAGGCGTGGCCGCAAGCGCCCCGCTACCTCGACCGCCAAAGCGGCGCCGAGAGCCTGGCCCTGCCCAAAAAGGCGGTGCTGCCTGC
>JAGCZK010000006.1 GCA_017960065.1 Paludibacteraceae bacterium | reverse complement strand
GGAACTGAACCCCAACAAAGAAACGGCCTCCAACGCCCAAATCATGTTTTTGGCGCTGAACACCTCGGGACTCACGCTCATTCCGGTGTCGATCATGGCCCAACGCTCCATCATGGGAGCCGCCAACCCGACCGACATTTTCATCCCGCTGCTGGCATCCACCTACGTTTCGACCCTGTTCGCCATTTTGTACGTCGGCATCCGTCAACGACTCAATCTGCTAAATATTACCTTTTTATCGTGGGTTTTAGGCATCACCGCCGCTTTGGCATTGCTGATTTGGTATGTATCGGGACTCGACCACGAAGAGATGGCCATGTTTACGAAGATATTCAGTAATGTGCTGTTGTTTAGTGTAATAGCAGGATTCATCACAGGCGGGCTCATAAAAAAACGCAATGTGTTCAACGACTTTATAGACGGCGCCAAAGAAGGGTTTTCGACCTCCGTCAAAATCATTCCCTACATGGTGGCAATGCTCGTTGGAATCGGTGTTTTCAGAGCTAGCGGCGCTATGGACCTCTTGATGAAAGGCATCGAAGCATTTGTTGGTTGCTTCACCGACAAAACCGAATTCGTAGGCGCACTGCCGACCGCATTCATGAAACCCTTGAGCGGAAGCGGAGCCAAGGCCATGATGGTGGAAGCCATGAAGACCTACGGCACCGACTCGTTTGTCGGACGCCTCTCGTGCCTGTTCCAAGGCGCCGCCGACACCACCTTCTACATCATCGCACTGTATTTTGGATCGGTAGGAATCAAGCAAACCCGATATGCCGTCGGCGCCGGCCTGCTGGCAGACTTGGCCGGAGTTGTCGCCGCCATCTTCCTTGCCTACGCCTTTTTTGCCTAAAATAGTTTAAACAAATGTAAATCAATGATTTATGATTAGCTACCATACCGAAGACATAGACAAACCCAGAATCTGCACTCGCCGCACCTCAGCCTGGATAAAGGCCGTAGCGGCTGCACATGGCAAAACTATCGGTGAAATCGCCTATATCTTTTGTTCAGACCCCTATATCCTCCAAGTCAACCAACAATATCTACAACACGATTATTATACAGATATCATCACATTCGATTATACCGAAGGCGACAAACTCTCGGGCGACATCTTTATCTCGCTAGACACCGTCAAAAGCAATTCCGAAGAGTTCAACACCGGTTTCATCGAAGAATTGGAACGCATCATCATACACGGAATCCTGCATCTTTGCGGATTCAAGGACAAAAATCCCACAGACAAAGCTGAAATGACCCGTCAGGAAGATGCCGCCTTGGCCATGTTGGAAAAACCGATTTCAAAATGAGATTTGATTACGACGTTATCGTAGTAGGCGCCGGACACGCCGGCTGTGAAGCCGCTTCGGCTGCGGCAACGATGGGCTCGCGCACCCTGCTCATCACCATGGACATGAACAAAATTGCCCAAATGAGCTGCAACCCTGCCATCGGAGGCATTGCCAAAGGCCAAATCGTACGTGAGATTGACGCCCTCGGCGGAAAAACCGGCATCGTCACCGACCTTACCTCCATACAGTTCCGTATGCTCAACCGGTCTAGGGGTGCAGCCATGTGGAGCCCACGTTCGCAGTGCGACCGTGCCCAGTTCATCCGTCAATGGCGACACGAGCTGGACCATACACAGAATTTGTCCATCTGGCAAGACTCTGT
>JAGCZK010000029.1 GCA_017960065.1 Paludibacteraceae bacterium | reverse complement strand
TGCATCGACCACCTCATCGTGGCCGAAAATGCCGAACGCCTCAAAGAAAGCGAATTATAAAAAATCACACGATATGACACGCGAACAATTATTCGAAAACATCCTGAAAAAACAGTCGTTCCTCTGTGTAGGACTCGACACCGACATTCAGAAAATCCCCGAAAGTCTGTTTGAAGAAGACGACGCCATGTTTCGTTTCAACAAAGCCATTATCGACGCCACCGCCGACCTCTGCGTCGCCTACAAGCCCAACCTGGCCTTTTACGAGAGCATGGGGACCGAAGGCTGGGAAGTGTTGGAGCGTACCGTAGAATACATCCGCGCCAACTACCCCGACCAGTTCATCATTGCCGACGCCAAACGCGGCGACATCGGCAACACCTCGGCCATGTATGCCCGCACGTTCTTCGGCAACATGGATTTCGACAGCGTGACCGTCGCCCCCTATATGGGCGAAGACAGCGTAAGCCCCTTTATGACCTACGAAGGCAAATGGGTCACCCTGCTTGCCCTGACCTCCAACAAGGGGGCGTTCGACTTTCAGTTTACCGAAGACACCAACGGCAAAAAGCTCTTCGAAAAGGTGCTCGAAACCTCGCAAAAATGGGGTACGCCCGACAACCTGATGTATGTGGTGGGCGCCACTAAGGCCGAGATGCTCAAAGACATCCGCGCCATCATCCCCGACCACTTTTTGCTCGTACCCTGCGTAGGCGCACAGGGCGGCAGCCTGCAGGCAGTCGCCGAAAACGGCATGAACCGCCAGTGCGGTCTGCTGGTCAACTCTTCGCGTGCCATCATCTATGCCGACAACACCGAAAACTTTGCGCAAGCCGCCCGCCAGGCCGCCCAAAAAGTTCAGGAAGAAATGGCACAACTGCTCCAAAAAATCCGCTGATATGGCCACCAACAAGCGTAAAATCGTCAACGACCCGGTCTTCGGCTTTATCAATCTGCCGAGCGAACTGATATTCAAACTGTTGCAACATCCATTTGTCCAACGGATGACCCGCATCAAGCAGTTGGGAATGACCTTTTACGTTTATCCGGGAACCCAGCACACCCGTTTCCAGCATTCGCTGGGAGCCCTGCATCTGATGACCGAGGCCGTCAAGACCCTGCGCGAAAAAGGCCACGAAATCACCGATGCCGAGGCCGACGGCGTGTATGCCGCCATTCTGCTCCACGACATCGGGCACGGGCCGTTTTCGCATACACTCGAAGGCTGGTTTTTCGACCAGATTTCGCACGAAGAGGTCGGGTTGGCCATCATCGAACAGCTCAACCGCAGCTTCGGCGGGCAACTCGACATCACCCTGCAGATTCTGCGCGACCAATACCCCAAACGCTTCTTGCACGAGCTGGTTTCGGGGCAGCTCGACATGGACCGCCTCGACTACCTGCGCCGCGACAGTTTCTTTTCGGGCGTGAGCGAGGGCAACATCGGTTCGGCCCGCATCATCAAGATGCTCAACATCCAAAACGACAAACTGGTGGTCGATGCCAAAGGCATCTACTCCATCGAAAACTTTTTGATGAGCCGCCGGCTGATGTACTGGCAGGTCTATTTTCATAAAACCGCCTTCGCCGCCGACCACATGCTGCGCAAAACCCTCGACCGCGCCCGCTGGCTCGAGCAACGGGGAGCCGACCTGTACGCCACCGACGCCCTCAAATACTTTTTGCGCCAGAGCGCCGGCCAAGTCAACGACGAGAGCCTCGAAGCCTTCCGGCAGCTCGACGATTCGGATATCTGGGTGGCCCTCAAGGCTTGGCAGAAACACCCCGACAAAGTGTTGTCGCTCCTGAGCTCCGGCATGGTGAACCGCAACATCTTCCGCCTCGAGATTTCGAACAAGCCGTTTGGCAAAGAACGCATCGAATCGCAAGTGAGCGAGTTGAAAGACGCGCTCGGCCTGAACGACGAGGAGGTCAGTTTCCTGTATTTCGAAAACAAAGTATCGACCCACCTGTACAAAGACAACGAAACCGGCATCGACATCCTGTACAACGACGGCAGTGCCAAAAGCATTTCGGAAGCCTCCGACATGTTTGACATTCAGCTGCTTTCGCGAAAAATGACCAAGCACTACTTCAGTTATTACCGCCTGCCGAAATAAGGCGGTTTTTTGTTGGGCAAATATTTGCCATTGTGGCAATATACTCGTATCTTTGCACAAAAATTTTTACGATGGAAATTTCAGCGCAAGAATTGGCGAAGATGCTGGGTGGTGTCGTTGAAGGAGACGCTACGGTAAAGGTCTTCGGGTACGCCAAAATCGAAGAGGGGAAAAGTGGTATGCTCTCCTTCTTGTCCAACCCCAAATACGAACATTACCTGTACAACACACAATCGAGCATTGTATTGGTCAATAACGACTTGAAGCTGACCGCACAACCCCAGGCCACCCTCATCCGCGTTCCGGACGCCTACCTGGCCCTGGCCCAACTCCTGCAATACGCCGAAGCGCAAAACAAGACGGTAAAGAAGGGCATCGACCCCACGGCCGTCATCTCCAAAACCGCCAAAATCGGCAAGAACTGCTACATCGGCCCCTTCGTCTATATCGGCGACGAAGTCGAAATCGGTGACAACACCCAAGTGTACTCGCATGTGGCGGTGAACGAAAAAACGAAAATCGGCACCGACTGCATTCTCTATAACGGCGTGGTCATTTATCACGGATGCGTCATCGGCAACCGCTGCATCCTGCATGCCAACAGCGTCATCGGTTCCGACGGATTCGGATTCGCCAAACAAGACGACGGCTCGTACTTCAAGATGCCGCAAAACGGCAATGTGATTTTGGAAGACGACGTTGAAATCGGCGCCACCACCACCATCGACCGTGGCAGCATGGGCCCCACCATCCTGCACAAGGGCGTCAAGCTCGACAACCAGGTGCAAATCGCCCACAACGTCGAAGTCGGCGAAAACTCGGCCATGGCCGGATGCTCCGGTGTGGCCGGCTCGACCAAAATCGGCAAGAACTGCATTGTGGGAGGCCTTTCGGGCATCATCGGACACCTGCACATCGACGACAACACCACCATCGCCGCCTATACGGGTATCACCAACAGCACCCGCGAACCGGGGCAGATTTTCCAAGGCATTCCGGCGCAGCCCATCAACAAGGCCCGCCGCTCGTTTGCCGTTTATCGCAACCTGCCCGAGTTGTCGCGCACCGTTTACGAACTCGAAAAAGAACTCAAGGCCTTAAAAGCCCAATTAGACAGTCAGAATGGCTAAGCAAACCACTATAAAAAGTACTTTCTCCCTTTCGGGGAAAGGGCTTCACACCGGTCTGGTCACCACCGCCGAATTTCTGCCGGCCGCCGAAAACAGCGGCATCCGTTTTGTCCGCAGCGACCTGGAGGGCCAACCCGAGATTCCGGCAAACGCGCTGTATGTGGCACAGACCGAACGCGGAACCGTCTTGAAAAACGGCGAAGCGGTCATTTCCACCATCGAACACGCCATGTCGGCTCTTTTCGCCCACGGCATCGACAACTGCACCATCCGTGTCAACGGACCCGAGGTGCCGATTCTCGACGGTAGCGCCCTGCCCTACGTGCAAGAGCTCCAACGCGTGGGCGTCGAAACCCAAAACGCCGAAAAGAACTATTTCAGAGTCAGCGAAAAGATGGAGTTCAAAACCGGCAACGGTTCGTCGCTCCTCTTCCTGCCCGACGACAAATTCAGCGTCTGCACGATGATCGAGTTCGACTCGCCCGTACTGAGCAACCAGTTCGCCGACCTCAACTCGCTCGATGACTACGACGCCCAGATAGCGGCGGCCCGCACCTTCGTGTTTGTGCGCGAAATCGAGCCCCTGCTCAAGCACAACCTCATCAAGGGCGGCGACCTCGACAACGCCATCGTCATCTACGACAAAGAAACCGACCAGGCGTCGATCGACCACCTGACCAACCTGCTGGGCATGCCGTCGATGAAAATCGACAAGCTCGGCTATGTCAACCCCCGGCCGCTGGCCTTTGCCAACGAGCCTGCCCGCCACAAACTGCTCGACCTGATTGGCGACCTCGCCCTCATCGGCCACCCGATTATCGGCAAGGTCATCGCCACCCGTCCCGGACACACGGCCAACACCGAAGTGGCCCGGCACCTCTGCAAGCTGATGGCCAAGCAAGAATCGGAGGCCCCGGTCTATGACCCCAACCAAAAGCCCATGTACGACACCGACGCCATCAAACGCATCCTGCCGCACCGCTGGCCCATGCTGCTGGTGGACAAGGTGGTTTCCATCGAAGGACAAACCGTCATCGCCGTCAAAAACATTACCAGCGACGAAGCGGTCTTTCACGGCCACTTCCCCATGGAGGCCATCATGCCGGGTGTTCTGATTATCGAATCGATGGCTCAGGCCGGAGGCGTGCTGCTTTTGCACGACAAGCCCGACGCCTCTGAATACGCCACCTATTTTTTGCGCATCGACGAGGTGCGTTTCCGCCAAAAAGTGAAACCGGGCGACACCGTCGTCATGCAAGTCACCCTCGACGGCGGCCTGCACCGCGGAATCGGCACGCTGATCGCCAAAGCATACGTAGGCAAGACCTTGGTTACCGAAGCCAAGCTCATGGCACAAATCGCTCACAAATAACAATTCGAACAGCAATATGAATAACGCTTTTGTTCATCCGAACGCTAAAATTGGAGAAAACGTACAAATCGACGACTTCGCCTACATCGACGACAACGTCGAAATCGGCGCCGGCACGCATATTTTTCCGCATGCCGTCGTGCTGTCGGGTGCCCGAATCGGCAAAAACTGCCGCATCTTCCCGGGAGCTGTCATCGCCGGCATTCCGCAAGACCTCAAGTTCAGAGGTGAAGAAACCACCGCGGTCATCGGTGACAACACCACCATCCGCGAATGTGTGACCGTCAACCGCGGCACCGCCTCGAAGGGAACGACCATCGTCGGCAGCACCAACCTCATCATGGCCTATTCGCACATCGCCCACGACTGCAAACTGGGCAACAACATCATCATCGGCAACGCCACCCAAATTGCCGGCGAAGTGGTGATTGACGACTGGGCGATTCTAAGCGGCAACTGCCTGATTCACCAGTTCTGCCACATCGGCGCCCACATCATCATGCAGGGCGGCTCGCGCACCAGCAAAGACGTACCGCCTTATATCACGGCCGGCCGCGACCCCTTGAACTATGCGGGCATCAACCTGATCGGCCTGCGTCGCCGCAACTTCAGCCGCGAGCAGATCGAGTCGATCGAAAACACCTACCGCCTGATTTACAACGCCGGGCTCAACACCACCCAGGCCATTGAAAAAATTCTGGAAACCGTTCCGCAAACGGCCGAACGCGACGCCATCATCGACTTTGTGCGCCACGCCGACCGCGGAATCATCAAAGGATAACCCCATAAAACCACCCACTATGGAAGAAGCCAAATCGCTGAACTTCATCGAAGCCATTGTAGAAAAAGATTTGCAAGAAGGCAAAAACGACGGACGCATCCAAACCCGTTTCCCGCCCGAGCCCAACGGCTACTTGCACATCGGCCATGCCAAAGCCATCTGCATGGACTTCGGCATCGCCCAAAAATACGGCGGCGTCTGCAACCTGCGCTTCGACGACACCAACCCCACCAAGGAAGATGTCGAATATGTGGATTCGATTCAGGAAGATATCCAATGGTTGGGATTCAAATGGGGCAACGTCTATTACGCCTCCGACTACTTTCAAAATCTTTGGGACCTGGCCATCCGTCTGATTCAGGACGGCAAGGCCTATGTCGATGAGCAGTCGGCCGAAGAAATCGCCAAACAGAAAGGCACCCCGACCGAGCCCGGTACCGAAAGCCCCTACCGCAACCGCCCGATCGAAGAGAACCTGGCCCTGTTCAAGAAAATGAACACCGGCGAAATTCCGGCCGGAAGCATGGTGCTGCGCGCCAAGATTGACATGGCGTCGCCCAACATGCACTTCCGCGATCCGATCATGTACCGCATCATCACCGACTACCCGCACCACCGTACGGGTACCCAGTGGAAGGCCTACCCCATGTACG